>NZ_JASHFI010000008.1:0-96344 GCF_047460875.1 Streptococcus infantis
CTGTATAATTACCATCGTTATCTTTGTCAATGTAGAAGGTTAGAGTGGTTTGTTTCTTATCTTCATCACGGACAGCTTTAACTTTTGGTGTTTGGCCATCTACTCCGTTTTTAACAACTGTTGTAAGGGCTGGCTTGCCTTCTGGCTGAGTAATAGTAATGGTATGACTGCCATCTTGGTTGTCTGTAACAGTTACTGTTGGAGTGAAGCCATCTTTACCGTTCTCACCTTTTGGACCTTGTTTCCCATCTGGAATAATGACTTCTTTTAGTTTTATATCGTTTGCATCAAATTCATTATTGTCATTTTGGTCATAATAGAAAATAACAGTTGTTGTTTTATCAGATTCGTTTCTTTTAGTTGCTACTAATGGGCTGTCCCCATCGAAACCATCTCTCACAACAGTAGTAGTTATTCCACCTTTACCATCATTGATAGTAATCGTATGCGTACCATTTTGACCATCAGTTACTTTCACCGTTGGAGTTATTCCATCCGCACCTTTTGGTCCTGCTGGCCCTTGTGCTCCTGTTGGTCCTACTGGTCCCGCTGGTCCTGCTGGCCCTTGTGCTCCTGCTGGCCCTTGTGCTCCTGTTGGTCCTACTGGTCCTGCTGGCCCTTGTGCTCCTGTTGGTCCTACTGGTCCTGCTGGCCCTTGTGCCCCAGTTGCACCTTTTGGTCCCGCTGGTCCTTGAGGTCCTGGAGCTCCTGCTGGTCCTGCTGGCCCTTGTGCCCCAGTTGCTCCTTTTGGTCCTACTGGTCCCGCTGGTCCTGCTGGCCCTTGTGCTCCTGTTGGTCCTACTGGTCCTGCTGGCCCTTGTGCCCCAGTTGCTCCTTTTGGTCCCGCTGGTCCTTGAGGTCCTGGAGCTCCTGCTGGTCCTGCTGGACCTTGTGCTCCTGCTGGCCCTTGTGCTCCTATTGGTCCCGCTGGTCCTGCTGGCCCTTGTGCTCCTGTTGGTCCCGCTGGCCCTTGTGCCCCAGTTGCACCTTTTGGTCCCGCTGGTCCTGCTGGCCCTTGTGCTCCTGCTGGCCCTTGTGCTCCTATTGGTCCTACTGGTCCTGCTGGCCCTTGTGCCCCAGTTGCACCTTTTGGTCCCGCTGGTCCTGCTGGCCCTTGTGCTCCTGCTGGCCCTTGTGCTCCTATTGGTCCTACTGGTCCTGCTGGCCCTTGTGCCCCAGTTGCACCTTTTGGTCCCGCTGGTCCTGCTGGCCCTTGTGCTCCTGCTGGCCCTTGTGCTCCTGTTGGTCCTACTGGTCCCGCTGGCCCTTGTGCCCCAGTTGCACCTTTTGGTCCCGCTGGTCCCGCTGGCCCTGCTGGACCTTGTGCCCCAGTTGCTCCTTGTGGTCCCGCTGGTCCTTGAGGTCCCGCTGGTCCTCTTTCGCCATCTTTTATAGCTGTGTTTAAGATTAGTTCATCTTTTTCTGCGTTATAGTTCCCATCACCATCTTTATCTAAATAAAATGTAATATTATTAGTATCTCCCACTTTATTTTGAACTGCAGCTATTTTACCAATACCGTATTTCATTATACGTGGTTTGGCTTCTTTTACTGTAGTAGGATTTCCTACAGGAAGACCTAAAACATACTGATCTCCAAATTTATGAACTCGGTATGCTTGAGATTTTTCACCTTCTTCACCTTCAGAAACCAACTCTATAGAACCTTCCGCTAATTTAGTAGTCGGTATATAAAGAGTTTGAAAATCAACTTTTGTTTTAAAACTTGCTGTTAAAGGATTAGGAGGGGTAGGGTTTGCATCTAGATATAATGGTTCTGTTTCAAAGTAATAGTTAGAGTTACTATATGGGTCATTACTAGTTGCAGCTCCACCAGCACCTTGGTCTACGTTAAATTCAACTGGACGTAAACGAAGAGATAAGTCTCCGTTAGGGTCTCTTATAGGTAAACTAAATCTTATCGTTTGCTCAGTGTTTGTTTCTACTGCAGCGTCTAAACTGTAACCTGAATGAGAAACAAAGTTCCCACCCTTACTAATGTTTTTAGTTTGAGTCCTATTTCTAGTTAAAACAGTAGCACTAGAAGGTTCTCCGAATCCAGTTCCTTTGTCTAAGATAAAGTTGTTATTAACAAACTCTCTAGGATTTCCTGGCGCAGAATATTTAATTGTAAAGTCAACTTGATTACCATTACGTACTGTTGTTACATCATAATGGATTTCATGGCCACCACGTGAATGTCCTATACCACGAAATGAATGTGATCCCTGACTGATGTCAGAAAATGCAATAGTATTGTTTGGATTTAAGATTGGTTTATTTTCTGGTCCACCCGCTCTAAATCCACTACCAACCGAACGGAATCCACTACCAACCGAACGGAATCCACTACGTCCGTTTTCCAAATCTTCCTTACGGATAGCTGGATTTTGACGAGCATCTGAGAGACTGAGTGCAGGTTTCAAGATTTCGTTAGTTACTTCTGGAGCTGAAGTTGCTTCAACTTTAGCAGGTGTGCCAGTTGGCAAATCGACACTTGCAACAGCTGAACGATCAGTTGTTGCAGATGGTTTAGCCTCATCTTTCACTTCAACTGCATCAGCTTTCGTCACTACAGGAGTTTCTGACACGTTTCTTTTATCTGATTCAGAACGAAGTTCTAAACTAATGATAGCTGAGTGAATAGATGACTCAGCTGCTGATACTTCAGCTTCTGTTGCATCTGCTTTCCCAAGCAAGATTTGACCGGTTTGGATACTTGCTTGTAAGTTATTTACACTAGCTTCTGTATATAACTTGCTTTCTAATTTCTTAGCACGCGAAAGAATCGTTAATAATTTTGACTTATCAACTGAATCTTGATGATTTGTTTCTTCTTTTTTATCTTTCGCTTCTTCAGCTTCTTCTTTCGGTGCTTTAGCATCTTCAGGTTTAGCTGGAGTTACGTCTACCGGATTAGCAACTGCAGGAGCTGCATAGGTTGTTTCTTTGCTAGATGTAGAAGCTTCCGCTGGTTTATTAGCTTCTTCCACCATATCAACAGAAATACTGTTAGTAACTACTGGATTATGTTCTTCTGCTTGTACTGCTTGAGCATTAGCAGCAGCTCCCAAAACTAAAGCTGTCCCGAGCAAGACACTTGCTGCACCAAAGTGATACTTACGAATAGAATATCGTTGTTGCAGACTATACCAGTCAAATGACTTTTTATGTGAATGTTTCATCATTTACTCCTTAATATTTTTTCTACTTTAGTATATACCAATTTAGGACATTAATCAAGTTTTAGCATTAATATCATATATTGTTGACTCTTTTTGTAACATGGAGATATATTTTATTTTTTGAATATCGAATACTTGCTTTTGAGTATTGCTTCTTGTATAACATAACCATAAATGTGATACTAGATACATAATAGAAAATACCTATATGCCCAATCTTTTATCTACAAAATAATAAGGACAATTACTCTGAATGGAAATTGTAATTCAGAATCATGACTTGTTTAGATTACATGCACTTGACAAAAAAACAGGATGTACAGAACGAATCCAAAAAAAAATAGTTTAAATTGATTATGGACAACTTTCCCAAATATTGACATCCAATCTTCTGTTAACGAAATAATGACAGATTTAATTTATAATACTAGTATGGAAGATTTTCATCAACATCTGCTTACTCATTCACAATCTTTTCAATTACTTGAGTATATTTTAACAATGAAAGACTGCATATTTATTGAACAGTTAAAAATCTTCAGGCAAGTAATACCAATCTCTATCGATTAGGTTGAAACATTACAAAAACTCCATTTTTTCATTTTCAGATTGAATTATCTTTCCCCCCTACTACAATTCTAGGCATTGAAACTGATATTCGCTATTTTTTGCTCTATACTATTCAGAGAACTATTATTTGCTTGACTAACTTTTTTCAACATTCCTTAAGAAGACTTAGCAGAGTTTGCTGATTTCTTCTATAAAATCACAAATTATCCAATGTGATTTGCAATTGATAGATCGTACAAATTGATATTAACTATCAGTTTCTCTGAAAAATTAGGATTTGAAATGAGTCTGGACATCATGCCCTATCCCTAACTTTCGTAGATATCCATTCTTACAATTGTAATAAGCGTTCTAACTTCGATATTTGAGATCAATTGGAAATCAGCAACAAAATTTTTGATCAAACAGATTAAAAAATTAATTTTTATAACTTCTTTATCACTTACATACTAAAAAGACTCAATAATACTTATAAGTCACTATAATATTTGTAGTCGGTAGATTCCCTATAGATATTATGAAGCCAATTTTGTTGTGTAGAAGAGCAAATATTTTAAACTCAAAAAAAGGTTGAGACCGACTTGTCTTCAACCTTTTTGTATTATATTTTGTACTTATTAAAGTGAGTTAACGTCAACCTTGATACCAACACCTTGAGTAGTTGTGATTGTCAAGCTTGTTACGTAAGTACCTTTAGCAGTAGCTGGTTTAGCTTTTTGGATTGTTTCGTTGAATGCTTTGAAGTTTTCAACCAACTTGTCAGCTTCAAATGAAACTTTACCGATGATAGCTTGTACGATACCTGCACGGTCTGCACGGTAAGTGATCTTACCACCTTTAGACTCTTCAACTGCTTTAGCAACATCCATTGTTACAGTACCAGTTTTAGGGTTTGGCATCAAGTTACGTGGTCCAAGGACACGTCCAAGACGTCCAACAAGAGCCATCATGTCAGGTGTAGCGATAACTACATCGAAGTCCAACCAACCGTCGTTGATTTTAGCAACAAGGTCGTCTTCACCAACGAAGTCTGCACCAGCAGCTTTAGCTTCTTCAGCTTTTGCACCACGTGCAAATACAAGAACGCGAGCTGTTTTACCAGTACCGTTTGGCAATACCATTGCTCCACGGATTTGTTGGTCAGCTTTTTTCACGTCAATGTTCAAGTTGTAAGCAACTTCTACAGTTGCGTCAAATTTTGCAAAGTTAGTTTCTTTTGCAAGAGCTACAGCTTCTTCTACGCTGTATGCTTTTGTGCTGTCGATTTTCTCAAGAGCAGCACGAAGTTGTTTGCTTTTTTTAGCCATTTTCTATTCTCCTTGTAAGTGGTTCAATCGATTTTCATCTCCCACGTCACTTCTCGAAATGATGAAGTCTTGCGGGTTATCTTGGGATGTTATTGATTAGTCAACAACGTTGAATCCCATAGAACGAGCAGTACCTTCGATCATACGCATTGCAGACTCAAGGTTTGCAGCGTTCAAATCTGGCATCTTAGTTTCTGCAATTTCTTGTACTTGCGCACGAGTAACTGAAGCAACTTTTGTTTTGTTAGGTGTACCTGATCCTTTTTCAACACCTGCAGCTTTTTTCAAAAGAACAGCAGCTGGTGGTGTTTTAGTGATGAAAGTAAATGATTTATCTTCGTAAACTGAGATAACAACTGGAATGATCATACCAGCTTGATCAGCTGTACGAGCGTTGAACTCTTTTGTGAATCCCATGATGTTGATACCAGCTTGACCAAGAGCAGGTCCAACCGGTGGAGCTGGTGTAGCTTTACCAGCAGGGATTTGCAATTTTACAAGTTTTTCGACTTTTTTAGCCATTTTTAAATCCTCCTTTGTGGTTTTGGCGGTAATGTAAGATTTTTACCTCCCACAAGTATGCTTTTCGCATACCTTTCTATTATAC
The DNA here is from genome assembly GCF_047460875.1 of Streptococcus infantis. Classification (GTDB taxonomy): domain Bacteria; phylum Bacillota; class Bacilli; order Lactobacillales; family Streptococcaceae; genus Streptococcus; species Streptococcus infantis_AA. The sequence continues at coordinate 5,669 of NZ_JASHFI010000008.1, forward strand.
ACTATTCTATTCCAAATGCAAGAGAAAAATTTTATTTTTAGAGAATTTTTATTACTGAATTTGACTATCATTTCTTTCGTGAAAGAGTCCTGAACTACAAACAAAAAACCGCTCTGTTTTGAGCGATTATTGGAATACATAGCATTTAATTTTTCTACATTATAGGGGCTTCTGACTCCATCTACAAATTCAACCAAGTCCACATCCTGATACCACGTCAAAGCAACATCACGATGATCTGCTAAAAAATAAGGAACTAGACGTAGAGAATCATCTATCTGAATGATTTTTGTCATCATTTTCTAATCCTAATACTAGCTCCGCTGCTTGATTAAAACCATCACACCAGTTATACCATTTTGCTTCATACTCATCTTGAGGTAAGATATGATTTTTTAAGTCCAGAAGAGAGTAAATCTTTCTTTTCTCACAAGCTTGCGCATAGAGATGATATAGTTCATCACCACCATCTCTATCAAACTCAGCAGAAATTGTATCCTGACCTAGCAACAAAGCCTGATAAGCCCTGTGATGCCCGTCTGTAATTAGTAAGTAATCTCCAAATGCAAGAACACTGATTGGATTTATATTAAAAGTTTCTGCTGACTGATAAAGATTCTGGATAGCTTTTAACTTCTTCTCTGATAAGTAAAGTTGAGTTGGATGGAGATTTTTAATGTTGACTTTCATTTTAACTTCCTCAAAAAAGTTTGATTCTCACTTCTGCTTCCCTGTAAATCGCCATTTAAAGCGAAGCTTATCATAAAAAGGAAATTCGATAAATAAGATTCCTAGACCTAAGCACAAGCTAGCCAAAACATCTGATGGGTAGTGGACTCCTAGATAGACTCTTGAAACAAGGACACTAACGAGGTAAATTCCTAATAAACTCTGCAGAGGCAGTTTCAATCTTGTGCTTTTCACTCTCTGACCTAGGATAATAATCAAAGACCCGATGAGTAAGGTCACCGCCAGAGAATGCCCACTCGGGAAAGAAAAGCCCTTTTCCTCCACTAAATGTAAAATTTCTGGTCGGGGACGTTGATAGAGGTGTTTTAGAGACACAATTAAAATTCCAGCAAGACTAAGATTCCCAGCTACCAAGAGGCTTTCGCTCTTCCATTTTTTCAGATAAAAAATGGCAACTAAGATAATAGCCCAACTGATGACAACTGGTAAATCAATCAGCCGTGTGATTCCACGAAAAATCAAAGTCAAGGTCTCGGGTAAATCCCCTCGAATAGCTGTTTGAACTGATGAGTCCAATGTTTGCAGTTGCTCTGGATAAAATTTAACGACATAACCCAGAATTACAAATAGTAAAAGGGCAAAAGAGCCCTTCATCATAAATGTTTGTTTATCTTTCATAGTATTTTAAAGTTGGTTTCAAAAGGACAAACAACAACCAGAAAGAGACAGCAAAGATAATACCTTCAATCAGATTAAAAGGCAAAACCATAGTCATCAGGTAGTTGCTCAATCCTAAGATTTTCTCAATATCAAAGTTGGCAAACTTAGCGTATAAAGGAACAGCATAGACATAGTTCAGAACTAACATGGCCAAAGTTAGACCAAGTGTGCCAGCTACTGAAGCTAGAACAAAACGCATGGTTGTTCGATCTTTTTTCCAAATCAGACCAAAAGCAAGTACAAAAACTCCTAAGGCAACAATATTCATCGGTAAACCAATATAGGTACTAACCCCTTGATTGTTGAGAAGGATTTTCAACAAGGACCGAAGGAAAAGCACTCCAAAAGCTGCTGGTAAATCCAAGACTACCAAGCCCACAAGGACCGGTAAAATACTGAACTCAATCCTCAAAAAGGATGCCGCTGGCAAAAGCGGAAAGTCAAAGTACATCAGCACAAATGAAAGTGCTGATAGAATTGCAATGGTCGAAAGTCGACGTGTGTTTGTCATAACAGGTTCCTCCAATTTTCTATAAAATCAGAAGAAGTTGGAAAGTTTCTCTCTATCTACTCTCTTACCCTATCTCAAAAAGCAACCTAATCCTATTAAATAGGTGGTTCTAATTTTCTATAAAATGAAGCAGAATAGACAAAGCTATCCTTTCGTCTTCTCCCATCCAGACTATACTGTCGGTTGTGGAATCTCACCACATCAGCTTGCGCTCGCGGACTTATTTGGCTAAGATATTTTAGATTTATCTAGGCGTCGTAGTCGAAGATAATACTTAAAGTATATCGAGACAAGACAACGACGAGAAAGCTAAAATAGCTAGTCAAATTTACCGCCGGTCGGGAATTTCACCCTGCCCTGAAGACCCCTTTATGATAACAAAAAAAGCTTGCAAGCGCAAGCATTTTATCTAAGTGTTTATTTCAACTTATCTATTTCATAGGTGTGAACTAATTCGAGACCTGCAAAGTTTTGCTGACGGAGAGCCTCGTAGACAATCATACATACTGTATTGGATACATTTAGACTACGAACGTGTTCATCATTCATAGGAATGCGAAGGGCTTTTTCGGGATGCTCACGCATAAAATCCTCAGGCAATCCCTTATCTTCTCTCCCAAAGAGAAAATAATGATTCCCTAGTGTCATGAAATCCGCATCGGAATAGACTTTTTCTGCAAACTTGGAAATCAAGTAGAGTTGACCATCCATTTTTTCCATAAATTCATCTAAACCATCATAGAAATAAATCTCAAGCTTATCCCAATAATCTAGACCTGCCCGCTTCATCTTACGATCATCAATCGGAAAACCCATCGGTTTGATAATATGAAGGGGCGCATTTGTCGCTGCGCAGGTACGTGCAATATTCCCCGTATTTTGTGGAATCTGGGGTTCAAATAATACAATGTGATTTGTCATGCCTTGTTTCCTCTCACTAGTGCAAAAAAATAGCCACACTGCCCGGAGTCAAGCTCAGCAAACAGCGTGGTTAAGGCATCGTTAACTTACCTCACAACAGGTTTGAAGTAAATCAGCGAAACTACTGTTTTAGTATATCACTTTCAGCTTGATTGTCAATAGAAATGACTTGATTTTTTCAATTTTTTTACAAACATATTTACATTAGCTAAAAATGCTTATGTATTCATTAGAATTACACGAAAATAGCTGATTTATATCTTATATTTTTATCAAGTAAAATTATCAGTGGGACAATTTTCTACCCTAATAATGAAAAGAGTCGGTTGCCGAGTGCATTTTTTTCTAAAAAAGAGTATGATAGAGACATCTTGAAAAAGTAGGTTATTTAAAAATGAAGATTATTCTTGTCGGAGGGGGAAAAGTTGGATCTGCCCTTTGTCGTTCGCTTGTCGCTGATAATCATGATGTTGTCCTCATTGAACAAAATGAAACTGTTCTTAACTACATGACAAGCCGTTTTGATATTATGGGAATTGCAGGTAATGGAGCTGATTTTGCTATACTAGAAGCAGCTAATGTCCAAGACTGTGATATTTTTATTGCTATGACTCAGTATGATGAAGTCAACATGGTTTCAGCTCTTCTGGCTAAAAAAATGGGGGCTAAAGAAACTATTGTTCGTGTCCGCAATCCTGAATATTCCAACCCCTATTTCAAAGAAAAAAATATTCTAGGTTTCTCTCTGATTGTCAATCCTGAACTCCTTGCAGCTCGTGCTATCGCTAATATTATCGATTTCCCAAATGCTCTATCTGTTGAGCGTTTTGCAGGTGGTTTGGTTAGTCTAATGGAATTTGTTGTCCGTAAGGATAGCAATATCTGTCAAATGTCTATCGCAGACTTCCGGAAAAAGTTTGGCAATGTTATCGTCTGCGCTATCGAGCGAGACCATAAGCTCATGATTCCAAGTGGAGATATGGTCCTCCAAGACAAGGATCGGATCTTTGTTACAGGTGATCGGGTTGACATGATGCTCTTTCATAACTATGTCAAATCTCGTGTTGTTAAAAGCTTACTCATTGTCGGTGCTGGAAAAATCGCCTACTATCTCGTTGGCATTTTAAAGGATAGCCGTATTGATACCAAGGTCATTGAGCTCAATCCAGATCGCGCAGCATTTTTCAGCCAAAAATATCCCAAACTCTATATTGTCCAAGGGGACGGAACGGCAAAAGATATTCTCCTAGAAGAAAGTGCCCAACATTACGATGCTGTCGCAACTCTTACTGGCGTTGATGAAGAAAATATCATTACTTCTATGTTCTTAGATAGTGTAGGTGTTCAGAAAAATATCACTAAGGTCAATCGAACCAGTCTCCTAGAGATTATTCATGCTCCTGAGTTTTCGAGTATCATCACACCAAAAACAATCGCTGTCGATACCATTATGCACTTTATCCATGGTCGTGCTAATGCCCAATATTCAGACCTTCAAGCTATGCACCACCTTGCAAATGGACAGGTTGAGACACTTCAATTCCTCATCAAGGAAGCCAATAAAATGACTGGCAAACCTTTGTCTCAATTGAAATTCAAAAAAGATTTGTTGATCGCTGCTATTATTCGTAATGGGAAAACCATCTTCCCAACTGGTGAAGATAGCCTTCAAGTCGGTGATAAGTTAGTTGTCATCACACTACTATCAAACATCACCAAGATTTATGATTTGTTAGAGAGGTAAGCTATGAATAGAAGTATGGTACGCTTTCTTCTTGCAAAGCTACTCTTAATCGAGGCTGCCCTTCTCTTGGTACCAGTTAGTATCGCTCTTTACTATCAAGAATCTAGTCAAGTGTTTACAGCTCTTTTCTCTACTATCGGGATTCTTGTCGTCCTAGGTCTTCTTGGTATCATCAGCAAGCCAAAAAAACAAAGAATCTATGCAAAAGAAGGGGTCTTGATCGTTGCTCTTTGTTGGATTCTCTGGTCATTCTTTGGTGCCCTTCCCTTTGTCTTTTCAGGACAAATCCCCAATATTATCGATGCCTTCTTCGAAGTTAGCTCCGGTTTCACAACAACGGGTGCGACCATCCTAAATGACGTATCTGTCCTAAGCCGTTCCCTTCTATTTTGGAGGAGTTTTACTCACCTTATCGGAGGGATGGGGGTGCTGGTTTTTGCCCTAGCTATCATGGACAATGCAAAAAACAGTCACTTAGAGGTTATGAAGGCAGAGGTTCCTGGCCCAGTATTTGGCAAGGTTGTATCTAAGCTAAAAAATACAGCTCAGATCCTCTACATCCTCTACCTGGCTATGTTCGCCCTCTTTGTGGTTATTTATTACCTTGCTGGGATGCCACTCTACGATAGTTTTGTTATCGCTATGGGTACTGCTGGTACTGGTGGCTTTACTGTTTATAATGACGGAATTGCCCACTATCACAGTTCTCTCATCACCTATTTGACAAGTATCGGGGTTTTGATGTTTGGTGTCAATTTCAACCTCTACTACTACCTCATGCTCCGTCGTATTAAGGAATTCTTTTTTGATGAAGAACTCCGAGCCTATCTCTTGATTGTAGCCATATCAACTGGCTTAATCACGCTTAACACACTCCACCTCTACAGCGGAGTTTCACAAAGCTTTGAGATGGCCTTCTTCCAAGTATCTAACATCATTACCACTACCGGTTTTGGATATGGGGATATCACGAACTGGCCTTTGTTTTCTCAATACATCTTGCTAATGCTGATGGCAATCGGTGGTTCTGCTGGCTCCACTGCAGGTGGTCTCAAGGTTATTCGCGGAGTCATCCTATCTAAAATTGCTAAAAATCAAGTCTTGTCTACCATATCACCTCACCGTGTGTTAACCCTTCAGGTTAATCAAACGGTTATTGATAAGGATACTCAGCACAAGATTCTGAAGTACTTTGTGGTTTACATCATGATTCTACTCAGTTTGATTTTCATCGTCAGTTTAGATACCAATAATTTAATGGTGGTCACGAGTGCTGTTTTTAGTTGTTTTAATAACATCGGGCCTATTTTGGGTACTACAGCTAGCTTCTCTATCTTTAGTCCTTTTTCAAAAATTCTGCTATCATTTGCCATGATTGCGGGACGACTTGAAATTTACCCAATCATCTTGCTCTTTATGAAACGCACTTGGTCTAAACGATAAAACGATTAACTTAAGATTTAATCTCCCTTCAAAAAATGGCTTGAAGGGGGATTTTTTCGTTTTAAAAGACAAGTCAGCCTTAAAATCTGACAATTGGGGAAATGTATCACATTGCCTTCTATCTTTGAGCTATAATGAGAAAAAAATATAGGGGATACTTTATGGAAAAAGTCACGAAATCAATTCGACTACTCTTGTTCTTTGCCTTAATCCAACTTGGACTTTGTAGTTGTATCTTTTGGTCTGGAACTTCTCTGGCTCTCAAACAATCCTGCTTTTATTTTCTACTGGCTTTATTAGCCTTATCAGGAACTTGTGCCTTTATACATTATTTATCTAGTCACAACCAGGCTACAAATAGCATTCTTGATCGCAATCGCTTTATCTTTTTATTGTATAGCATGATGGTTATTGTCAATCTTTGCGGGGTTGGACTTGTTCTGTCAGAAAGTATCGTCACAGTTAACTTACTTCAAAAAGAAGCCGTAGACCTCATCCTACCCTCCTTCTTTTTTCTATTTGGAGTAGACCTTGTTACCTTTCTCCCTTTGAAAAAATGGAGAAGATTACAAAGAAATTCCAGCAGCAAGGAAGTACGTTTTTCCATTCTAGTTATTTCCATTCTAATCTTCCTACGTAATCCAATCACCATTTTGTCCATAGCTTTTTACATCGGTCTTGGGGCTCTCTTTCTCAGTTTTTTATTTCCCAAGAATTTGAGACAGGATGTATCATTTTACGGCCATTTGATTCGGGATATTCTATTTGTCATTTGCACCCTTCTGTTATGGTAGCAGATAGAATCCAGCAATTATGTTATAATTAAATAAAATTTTTTAGGAGACACATCAATGAACTTTTTTAAGGATTTTCGGAAACGACTCGCTTGGTTTGGGATCTTGTTAGTAGCCATCGTTCTCTCTCAAATTCCTATGATTACTTTAGGTTTACTTCAAGGGACCCAAATTGCACTTATCTGGTCATCACTTATCGTAGCCCTTATTTCGATTTTTGTCATCGCCATCTTTTTATACGGTGCCCACAAGAGCAAGTTGCTGGTATTTAAACCTAAACTCTTAACGATTAATGATGTCCCTCGTATTGTTTTGAGTTATTTGACGATCTTTGTCGGTAATCTTGTGGGAGGTATCTGGTTACAACTCATTAATCAAACGACCACTTCCAACCAACAAATTATTAACAACCTTGTTTCTGAAAGCACTCTGATTGGTAGTTTCTTCCTCCTTGTTTTAATCGCACCTATCTGTGAGGAAATCATCTGTCGTGGAATTATTCCGACCAAACTCTTCCAAGGCTATGAAAAACTGGGCTATATTATTGGTTGGTTCCTATTCCTTCTTGCACATAGACCTTCAAATCTTCCTTCTTTCTTGATTTATGGTTGGATGTCTGCCGTCCTCACTTGGACTGCTTTTCGTACACGACGTCTAGAGTTATCCATCTTAGTTCATATGGTACTCAATAGCATCAGTTTCATCTTGCTTGCTCTCGTAACCATTCTTCTCAAAAATGTTGGTATCTAAACAGATCTAATATCCAATTCCCTTTGATTTTTTTGCAGATCAATCAAAGGGATTTTTTGTTTCTATTTTCCTCTAGGTTACAAAATTTGCCTCTATCCAGTTTCTCTAAAAAATTTTTAAAAAATTTTAAAAATATTTTTATGCATTAAATTTATAGAATATAAAAATAAGTTAAGTTAACATGTATATTTGTGAATAATCTTATAAATAAAATGTAAAAAATCCCTTAGAATAGGCTTTTCAGAGGCTTTTAAGCTTTATCCTTTTCCTTGTAAAGCATATTAAATTGTGTTAATATTAAAATGTAAGCGATACCAAAACAGTTTGGTACACACAAGAAAAAAGGAGGATTCACATGTCTTCACATCCAATTCATGTTTTCTCAGAAATTGGGAAACTGAAAAAAGTTATGTTGCACCGTCCAGGCAGGGAGTTGGAAAACTTGTTGCCGGACTATCTTGAAAGGCTTCTTTTTGATGATATTCCTTTCTTGGAAGATGCTCAAAAAGAACATGATGCATTTGCTCAAGCTCTTCGTGATGAAGGAATCGAAGTTCTATATCTAGAGCAGCTGGCTGCTGAATCATTGACTTCCCCAGAAATCCGCGATCAATTTATCGAGGAATACTTAGACGAAGCCAACATCCGTGGTCGTCAAACCAAGGCTGCTATTCGTGAATTGCTTCAAGGCATTACAGACAACCAAGAATTGGTTGAAAAAACGATGGCTGGTGTTCAAAAAGCTGAATTACCTGAAATTCCTGAAGAAGCAAAAGGTTTAACTGACTTGGTTGAGTCAGACTATCCATTTGCTATCGACCCAATGCCAAACCTCTACTTCACTCGCGACCCATTTGCTACAATCGGTAATGCCGTATCGCTCAACCACATGTATGCAGATACTCGTAACCGTGAAACTCTTTATGGTAAATACATTTTCAAACACCATCCAATCTATGGTGGAAAAGTTGAATTGGTTTACAACCGTGAAGAAGATACACGTATCGAAGGTGGAGATGAGTTAGTTCTTTCTAAAGACGTTCTTGCAGTAGGTATTTCTCAACGTACAGATGCAGCTTCTATTGAAAAACTCTTGGTTAACATCTTCAAGAAAAATGTTGGCTTCAAGAAAGTTATAGCATTCGAATTTGCTAACAACCGTAAATTCATGCACTTGGATACTGTATTCACCATGGTAGACTATGACAAGTTCACTATTCACCCTGAAATCGAAGGTGACCTTCATGTTTACTCTGTTACTTATGAAGATGAAAAACTCAAGATTGTTGAAGAAAAAGGTGATTTGGCTGAACTTCTTGCTCAAAACCTTGGCATAGAAAAAGTTCATTTGATCCGTTGTGGTGGAGGCAATATCGTAGCAGCTGCGCGTGAACAATGGAATGACGGATCTAACACTTTGACCATCGCACCTGGTGTGGTAGTTGTTTATGCCCGCAATACCGTGACCAATAAGATTTTGGAAGAATACGGACTTCGCTTGATTAAGATTCGCGGAAGTGAATTGGTTCGGGGCCGTGGTGGACCTCGTTGTATGTCTATGCCATTTGTACGCGAAGACATTTAAGCCCTCCCTCTCTCTGTTTAGCGCCTGCTAACAGAATTAAAGCTTGTTAGAAAAGGATTTATAGAATGACACATTCAGTATTTCAAGGAAGAAGTTTTCTAGCTGAAAAAGATTTTACCCGTGCCGAGCTCGAATATTTGATTGGCCTTTCCGCTCATTTGAAAGACCTCAAAAAACGCAACATTGAGCACCACTACCTAGCAGGTAAAAATATTGCTCTTTTATTTGAAAAAACTTCTACTCGTACACGCGCAGCCTTTACAACTGCTGCAATCGATCTTGGAGCACACCCAGAATATTTAGGTGCCAATGATATCCAACTAGGTAAGAAAGAATCTACTGAAGATACAGCAAAAGTTTTGGGACGTATGTTTGATGGTATCGAGTTTCGCGGTTTCAGCCAACGTATGGTTGAAGAATTGGCTGAATTCTCAGGTGTTCCAGTATGGAATGGTCTAACTGACGAATGGCACCCAACTCAAATGCTTGCTGACTATTTGACAGTACAAGAAAACTTCGGACGCCTTGAAGGATTGACCTTGGTTTACTGTGGTGATGGACGTAACAACGTTGCCAACAGTCTTCTTGTAACAGGAGCTATCCTTGGTGTCAATGTCCACATCTTCTCACCAAAAGAACTCTTCCCAGAAAAAGAAATCGTTGAATTGGCTGAAGGATTTGCTAAAGAAAGTGGCGCTCATGTTCTGATCACTGAAGATGCTGATGAAGCCGTTAAAGGGGCAGATGTTCTTTACACCGACGTTTGGGTATCTATGGGTGAAGAAGATAAATTCGCAGAACGCGTAGCTATGCTTAAACCTTACCAAGTCAATATGGACCTCGTTAAGAAAGCAAATAATGAAAACTTGATCTTCCTACACTGCTTGCCAGCCTTCCATGATACTCACACTGTTTATGGTAAAGACGTTGCTGAAAAATTCGGTGTCGAAGAAATGGAAGTAACAGATGAAGTCTTCCGCAGCAAGTATGCTCGTCACTTCGACCAAGCAGAAAACCGTATGCACACTATCAAAGCCGTCATGGCCGCTACACTAGGAAATCTCTATATTCCTAAAGTGTAATAATAACTTTATACTCAATGAAAATCAAAGAGCAAACTAGGAAGCGAGCCGCAGGCTGTACTTGAGTACGGCAAGGCGAAGCTGACGTGGTTTGAATTTGATTTTCGAAGAGTATTAACAAACAGCTTAGGGGCTGAGACTAGTGTTTTAGTCCAGTCCCTTTTTGTAGTAGAAACGAGAACTGAGTTGGAATTTGAAACCAGTCACATTCAAGCTACTAGCTTAACATTCAACCCAAACCTCATAACAAAAAATTAACTGCCTCCCCAGTTATTTATATGTCTAGAATTCCAACTCTGCTCGTTTGTAGAAAGCCTTCTTTCTCAACTACCAAATCCAATCATTTAACCAAATCTTGGTTTTAGCCTATCTCAAAGAAAGGAGCGCTCATGTCACATCGTAAAATTGTTGTCGCTCTTGGAGGGAATGCTATTCTCTCTACCGATCCATCTGCTCAAGCCCAAGAAGCAGCTCTAGCTGAAACAGCTCGCCATCTGGTAAAACTAATCCAAAACGGTGATGAACTCATCATCACACACGGAAATGGACCGCAAGTCGGTAACTTGCTTCTCCAACATCTAGCAGCCGATTCCGAAAAAAATCCAGCCTTCCCTCTAGACTCACTCGTAGCCATGACTGAAGGTAGTATCGGTTTTTGGCTCCAAAATGCTTTAGATAATGCTTTGCTTGATTTGAAATTGGAAAAACCTGTTGCATCTGTTGTAACTCAAGTAGTCGTAGACAAAGATGATCCTGCATTTCTTAACCCAAGCAAACCAATCGGTCCTTTCTACTCAGAAGAAGATGCCAAAGCAGAAAGTGAAAGAACTGGTGCTACCTTCAAAGAAGATGCAGGTCGCGGTTGGCGTAAAGTAGTTGCTTCGCCAAAACCTATTCACATCAAAGAAATCGATAGTATCCGAGCATTGCTAAACGCAGGTCAAGTTGTTATCGCTGCAGGCGGTGGAGGTATTCCTGTAATTGAAAATGAAAACGGTTACCTATCAGGGGTAGAAGCCGTTATCGATAAGGACTTTGCATCTCAGCGCTTGGCAGAACTGGTTGAAGCCGATCTCTTTATCGTTTTGACTGGCGTAGATTATGCTTATGTCAACTATAACAAACCAAATCAAGAAAAATTGGAGCAGGTAACTGTTAGCCAACTCCAAGAATACATCCAAGAGGGGCAATTTGCTCCTGGTAGTATGCTACCAAAAATCCAAGCTGCCATTGATTTTGTAACCAATCGTCCAGCAGGAAAAGCCGTCATCACTTCCCTCAGCAATTTGGGAGCCTTGATTGAATCTGATAGCGGAACAATCATCGTTAAAGATTAGCATCTTAGTGATACTTTACAAGAAAGTTTAGTCAGCACTCTTGCCACCATCATTCGTTTTTATACTGTGTGACATAGTTTAGGAGGAAAAACAAATGAGTGAAAATAAAAAAAGGTTTCAAATGCCTTCATCATACACTGTTTTGATCATCATCATTGCCATTATGGCATTTTTGACCTGGGTCATTCCTGCAGGTAAGTATGATACCAATGAAGCAGGTAACCTCATCGCAGGTACCTATCAAACTGTTGACTCTAATCCTCAAGGGATTTACGATGTCTTTATGGCCCCAATTCGTGCCATGCTCGGTCACAAACCAACTAGCGCAGCAATCGACGTTGCCTTCTTTATCCTTATGGTCGGAGGTTTCCTTGGTGTCGTAAACGCTACTGGTACACTCGATGTAGGAATTGCCTCCATCGTTAAAAAATACAAGGGCCGCGAAAAAATGTTGATTCTCATCCTCATGCCCCTCTTCGCACTTGGAGGAACTACCTATGGTATGGGGGAAGAAACCATGGCCTTCTATCCCCTTCTTGTCCCTGTAATGATGGCAGTTGGTTTTGACAGTATCACTGCCGTAGCCATCATCTTACTAGGTTCTCAAGTTGGTTGTTTGGCATCTACATTGAATCCATTTGCTACTGTTATCGCCTCTGATACTGCAGGAATCTCTTCTATGGATGGGGTTATTCTCCGTGTTATCTTCTGGTTTGTAATGACAGGTATCAGCACTTACTTTGTCTATCGTTATGCAGAAAAGATTCAAAAAGATCCTACTAAATCACTCGTTTACGCTCAACGCGAAGAAGATATCAAACACTTTAATGTTTCAGAAAACGATGATGCACCATCTACTTTGAGCAAGAAACAAAAACATGTCCTCGCTTTGTTTGTATTAACCTTTATCATTATGATTGCAAGTTTCATCCCTTGGGTTGATTTGCATGTTACTGTATTTGAAGACTTCAAGAATTGGTTAATCGGCCTTCCTGTAATTGGAGGAGTTATCGGTTCATCTGCTCAACCATTTGGTAGCTGGTACTTCCCAGAAGGCGCTATGCTCTTTGCTGTTATGGGGATTTTGATCGGTGTTGTCTATGGTCTCAAAGAAAGCAAGATTGTCTCAACCTTCTTAACTGGTGCTGCAGATTTGCTTTCAGTTGCCTTGATTTGTGCGGTTGCTCGTGGTATCCAAGTTATCATGAACGATGGTATGATTACTGCAACCATCCTACATTGGGGTGAAGTTGGCCTTCAAGGTCTTTCTCCTCAAATCTTCATCGTATTGACCTATATCTTCTACCTACCTATGTCCTTCCTCATTCCTTCTTCATCTGGTCTTGCTAGTGCAACTATGGGTATCATGGCTCCTCTTGGAGAGTTCGTCAATGTTAAAGCAAGCCTTATCGTCACTGCCTACCAATCTGCATCTGGTGTCCTTAACCTTGTGACTCCTACTTCAGGTATTGTTATGGGTGCTCTTGCTCTTGGTCGTGTCAGCCTTGGAACTTGGTGGAAGTTTGTTGGAAAACTCGTCATCGTCATTGTCGTTGCAAGTATTCTACTTCTTATCTTAGGTACCTTTGTGCCATTCTTATAATAAAGAGGGAAATATGGATGAAATCCTATATTACAGAATCAATCAAAGAGGATTTTCTTCAAAGTTTGAAAACAATCATCTCTTATCCTTCTGTTCTCAATGAAGGTGAAAATGGCACACCCTTTGGTCAAGCAATTCAAGATGTCCTGAAAAAAACGCTGGACTTATGTCAAGAACTTGGTTTTAAAACCTACCTTGATCCTCAAGGATATTATGGGTATGCAGAAGTTGGTGAGGGGGATCTCCTTGCCATCCTCTGCCACCTAGATGTAGTTCCTGCAGGCGATTTGACAGACTGGGAAACTCCTCCATTTGAAGCTAGTATCAGAGATGGGCGGGTTTATGGTCGGGGTTCTCAGGATGATAAAGGACCTTCTCTTGCAGCCCTTTACGCAGTCAAAAGCCTGCTTGACCAAGGAATTCAATTCAAAAAACGGGTTCGGTTCATATTTGGCACTGATGAAGAAACACTTTGGCGTTGTATGTCAAGATATAATGCCATTGAAGAACAAGCCAGCATGGGATTTGCTCCTGATTCATCGTTCCCATTAACCTATGCAGAAAAAGGACTCCTTCAGGTCAAACTTCATGGACCTGGATCAGAACAACTCGCCTTAGATATAGGTGGAGCTTTCAATGTCGTTCCTGATAAGGCAACCTATCAAGGACCACTTATGGATCAGATCCAGGCAGGCCTCATATTTGCTGGCTACGATTATCAACAAAATGACCAGAACCTTACTGTTCTAGGACTATCTAAGCATGCCAAGGATGCTAGCCAAGGGATTAATGCAGTCATTCGACTAGCCACCGTGCTTGATTCCATTCAATCCCATCCTGCACTGACATTTCTTGCCAAAGAAGTTGGTCAAGATGGTCAAGGAAAAGGAATCTTTGGTGATATCAGCGACCAGCCTTCTGGACATTTATCCTTTAATGTGGCCGCCTTAACCATTACTCCCGAAAGTTCTGAGATTCGAATTGATATCCGAATCCCAGTCCTTGCAGACAAGGATGCCCTTGTTCATCAGCTGATAGAGTGTGCAAAATCTTACCAACTTAGCTACCAAGAATTTGACTACCTGGCACCACTTTACGTTGCAAGAGATAGCACACTCGTCACTACTCTCATGCAGGTTTATGAAGAAAAAACTGGTGACAAGAGTCCCGCTCTATCATCTGGCGGTGCAACCTTTGCACGTACCATGCCAAACTGTGTCGCTTTTGGCGCCCTCTTCCCAGGAAGAGAGCAAACAGAACACCAAGCAAATGAATATGCTATCTTAGATGATCTCTATCATGCTATGGATATCTATGCTGAAGCTGTTTACCGATTAGCGACCTAAAAGACCTCCTAAACTCCGTCCCAAATCGGGACGGAGTTTTAGGAAAATTCTAAATAGCAAGCTACAACAAAAGCCAAGGAAGGGATTTTCTTGGCTTTTTGCAATAGTTTTAAGATAAGTTACCAACTCAGATACTCTTTTACTACGACACGAAAACGCGAAAAAGTCCACGAATCGAAACTATTCGTGGACTTTGCCTAGTGAAGCGTTTAAGTAAACTGTCTTAGCGGTTAGTGCTTATTAGATTACGACACGGAGTTTTTTAAATCGATTCTATTTGCTAAACGTAGTTAGTGAGACAGTCAGCTAGACCACTCGTAAATGTTACGATACGAAGAGGCGAAAACGATTATTTTTCGCCGATGAGTTAGTAAGGCAGTTAGCTAGGCCGCAAAATAGCGGCTAGCGTCCAACAATTAGGAACTTCAGTTCCAATTGTTGGTACTGAGTTACATCTTTTCTTCCAACTCTACATCTGGATACTTGTCCGCAAACCAGCGGAGAGCAAAGTCATTTTCGAAAAGGAAGACAGGTTGGTCAAAGCGGTCTTTAGCCAAGATGTTTCGACTTGAAGACATACGTTCATCTAAATCTTCTGGTTTAATCCAACGAACTGTCTTTTTACCCATTGGAGTCATGACGACTTCTGCGTTATACTCGCCTTCCATACGGTGTTTAAAGACTTCGAACTGGAGTTGTCCAACAGCACCTAGCATGTACTCACCTGTTTGGTAATTCTTATAAAGCTGGACGGCTCCTTCTTGTACCAACTGTTCCATGCCTTTGTGGAAGGATTTTTGCTTCATAACGTTCTTAGCAGAAACTTTCATGAAGATTTCAGGGGTAAAGGTTGGTAGTGGTTCAAACTCAAACTTGTTTTTGCCAACAGTCAGCGTATCTCCAACCTGGTAGGTACCTGTATCATAAACCCCGATGATATCTCCAGCTACGGCATTGGTGACATTCTCACGACTTTCGGCCATAAATTGGGTGACATTAGAAAGTTTAGCTCCCTTACCAGTACGAGGGAGATTGACACTCATTCCACGCTCAAATTCACCCGATACAATACGAACAAATGCGATACGGTCACGGTGTCGAGGGTCCATGTTGGCTTGAATTTTAAAGACAAAACCTGAGAAATCCTTATCATAAGGGTCGACAAGTTCACCGTCTGTTTTCTTGTGTCCATGAGGTTCTGGAGCAAACTTAAGGAAAGTTTCAAGGAAGGTCTGCACCCCAAAATTAGTCAAGGCCGAGCCAAAGAAGACTGGTGTCAAATCACCTGCAAGAATGGCTTCCTCTGAGAATTCATTTCCTGCTTCATTCAAAAGCTCAATATCATCTTTCACTTGCTCATAGAAAGGGTTGCTAGCAAAGAGTTTATCGCCATCTTCTAGGCTGGCAAAACGTTCATCCCCTTTGTAGAGTTCCAAACGTTGGTTATAAAGATCATAAAGTCCTTCAAAGGCTTTCCCCATCCCGATCGGCCAGTTCATTGGGTAACTTGCGATGCCCAATACTTCTTCCAATTCTTGCAAGAGGTCTAGTGGCTCGCGACCGTCACGGTCCAGCTTGTTCATAAAGGTAAAGACTGGAATCCCGCGGTGTTTAACAACCTCAAACAATTTCTTAGTTTGGGCCTCGATACCCTTGGCAGAGTCCACGACCATGACCGCAGCATCCACCGCCATCAAGGTACGATAGGTATCCTCTGAGAAGTCCTCGTGCCCTGGAGTATCTAGAATGTTGACGCGCTTGCCATCATAGTCAAACTGCATGACAGATGAGGTTACCGAAATCCCACGTTGTTTCTCGATATCCATCCAGTCTGACTTAGCAAAGTTTCCTGTTTTCTTCCCTTTTACAGTACCTGCCTCACGAATCTCTCCCCCAAAGTAGAGCAATTGCTCTGTAATAGTCGTTTTACCCGCGTCCGGGTGAGAGATGATAGCAAAGGTACGGCGTTTCTTAATTTCTTCTTGAATAGTCATATTTCTCTTTCTTTCTAATTTTTTTAATTATTTCAATTTATAATCACTCTTTATTACATCGGACCCTAACATTCCTTTCAACACTCCATTATATCGGATTTTAGAGAGTTTTTCAATCGCTTATAAAAGAAAAGCAGGTCAAGATACTAGACCTGCTCTTCAGATTTTTTTGTTGATTATTTATATCTATCACTCGTAATATCGCTTCACAGATGAATCGTTTCTAGAGCAATTTTCTTTTCCCAACGTTTTTTAAACAAAATATCAAAGAGCACTAGAGTTGCAGATAGAATGATTGAAACCAGAAGATACTTGATCCAAATAGGAGCATCTGGGATAAAAGGCGTAGTATTCAAAAGCCCGTAATTCCCACCTGTCACTTGATTGACTCCAACTAGGAAAAGATTAAGAATAAAAGTGTAGGCGATAATGCGATACTTTTTAAGCAGAGTCTTATCGTAGTGATTCATGAGATAGACAAGTGAATTTACCAGGAGAGCATAATGTCCAATCAGGAATGAAAAACTGGTAATATGTGGAAAGTCATAAGGATCAAAAACCGGATAGCCCAAGGCAAATACTGCTCCACTAGCTCCCATAAGGGCAAAATACTGCTTGGTTTTCCATTTGTCTGGCAAGAATACAACAGCGAACATAGCCAAACGGCAATGGTAAAGAGGCAGACTATTTGAAAATGGAATGCTAAAACCAATATACCAAGTGTAAAGAGCTAGCAGTTGCGCTATTTGAATCAACTTAAATAATCGAACAAATTTGGGATTTTTGTAGTAAGTAAGAGAAGCATAAATAGACAAGGCAAGAAGGCCTATCATGACACCGTACCAAAAAATCGGAATAGGCGGTGGTGTGGTTTGGGTTCTTGTAATAAAATGATGCATAAAATCTCCTTAAAATAATTAATTCATTTGTTCGCTAACTATTATTATGTTTATATTTGACGAGTTGATTGATAAGGATGAGAATACCTGTCATCAAACTAGTTACTATCAAATAATTAACCAAACCGCCATGATCCCCAATCACAGGAGGCTTGCTCATGAAGCCATAATTCCCTCCTGTTGCAAGATTAGCTAGAAAGATAATAGCATTGACGCCAAAGGTCATCTGGCAAATCTTCCAAATATCCCTATTTTCAACTTGATAGTATCTGACAAGATAAATCAAGCAATTTGCTAAGAGGGCCCAGTGTCCGAAAACATTGTTCACAGACGAAACATGAGGAAAAGGAAAAGGATAAAAGACTGGATAAACCAAGGCCATGATCGAACCAAAAACTCCCACTAAGGCAAAATATTGATTGAAAAAGGTCTTATTAGGGGCAAAAAGAATCATCCACATAGCCATACGACTGTGGTAAAAAGGGAGAGCCTCAGACAAGGGCAGACGTGCAGCAATATACCAAGCGTTGATAATCAGCAATTGAATCAATTGACCCCAATACCAAAAATCTCGATAAGGTTTAGAGTTTGCATAGCGAATTGATAAAACTGTTATAACTAGCAGAGAAATCGGCAACAAAATGTACCATGGCCCCAAGTGTGGAGGGACTGTTTTTTTACTGGTAAAAAGTAAATCCCAAAGTGTCATGTTTCACCCCTAATGTATTTTCATTTGATCAATCATCCAACTCGTTTTCCAACTTAAAACGACTCTTAGTCTTTCCTCTAATTTCAACCATTATATCGAATTAAAAACCTTTTTTCAATTTCTGTTTCTTTTTAGCTTAGCTCACCTTATTTATAGGAAAATATGGTAAAATAGAACAGATAAATAATCATCATTTCACGAAAGGATACCCGATGAAAATTACGCAAGAAGAGGTAACTCACGTTGCCAATCTTTCAAAATTAAAATTCTCAGAAGAAGAAACTGCTGAGTTTGCGACAACCTTGTCTAAGATTGTTGATATGGTCGAATTGCTCGGTGAAGTCGACACTACTGGTGTTGAACCAACGACTACCATGGCAGATCGTAAGACCGTTCTTCGCCCAGACGTAGCCGAAGAAGGAACTGACCGTGATCGCTTATTTAAAAATGTACCTGAAAAAGATAACTACTATATCAAGGTACCAGCTATCCTGGATGATGGAGGAGATGCCTAATGACTTTTAACAATAAAACGATTGAAGAGTTGCACAACCTCCTTGTATCTAAGGAAATTTCTGCAACAGAATTAACCCAAGCAACACTTGAAGATATCAAGTCTCGCGAGACAGCTATCAATGCTTTTGTTACCATCGCTGAGGAGCAGGCTCTTGCTCAATCCAAAGCTATTGATGAAGCTGGAATTGACGCTGACAATATCCTTTCAGGAATTCCGCTAGCTGTTAAGGATAATATCTCTACAGACGGCATCCTCACAACTGCAGCCTCAAAAATGCTTTATAACTACGAACCAATATTTGATGCAACAGCTGTTGCCAATGCAAAAGCCAAGGGCATGATTGTTGTTGGGAAAACCAACATGGACGAGTTTGCCATGGGTGGATCAGGTGAGACTTCTTACTACGGTGCTACTAAAAATGCTTGGGACCACAGCAAGGTTCCTGGTGGATCATCAAGTGGTTCAGCTGCAGCTGTAGCTTCTGGACAAGTCCGTTTATCACTTGGTTCTGATACTGGTGGTTCTATCCGCCAACCTGCTACCTTTAACGGGATTGTTGGTCTAAAACCAACTTACGGAACAGTTTCACGTTTCGGTCTCATTGCCTTCGGTAGCTCGCTAGACCAGATTGGACCTTTTGCTCCGACTGTTAAGGAAAATGCCCTCTTGCTCAATGCTATTGCCAGCGAAGATGCTAAAGACTCTACTTCTGCTCCTGTCCGCATTGCTGACTTTACTTCAAAAATCGGCCAAGACATCAAGGACATGAAAATCGCTTTGCCTAAAGAATATCTTGGCGAAGGGATTGACCCAGAAGTTAAGGAAACCATCCTCAAAGCCGCTAAGCACTTTGAAAAACTTGGTGCTATCGTCGAAGAAGTCAGCCTTCCTCACTCTAAATACGGTGTGGCAGTCTACTACATCATTGCTTCTTCAGAAGCTTCTTCAAACTTGCAACGCTTTGATGGTATCCGTTATGGCTACCGTGCAGAAGATGCAACTAATCTTGATGAAATCTATGTAAACAGCCGTAGCCAAGGTTTCGGTGAAGAGGTGAAACGCCGTATCATGCTTGGTACTTTCAGTCTTTCATCAGGTTACTATGATGCCTACTACAAGAAAGCTGGACAAGTCCGTACCCTCATTATACAAGATTTCGAAAAAGTCTTTGCAGATTACGATCTCATCCTTGGTCCAACAGCTCCAAGCGTTGCCTATGACTTGGATTCGCTCAACCATGATCCAGTTGCTATGTACTTGGCTGACCTCTTGACTATTCCTGTCAACTTGGCTGGTCTACCAGGTATTTCTATTCCTGCAGGTTTTGTCCAAGGTCTACCAGTAGGACTCCAATTGATTGGTCCTAAATACTCAGAAGAGACTATCTACCAAGCTGCTGCTGCTTTTGAAGCAACAACAGACTACCACAAACAACAACCCGTGATTTTTGGAGGTGATAACTAATGAACTTTGAAACAGTCATTGGACTTGAAGTCCACGTAGAGCTCAACACCAATTCAAAAATCTTCTCACCTACTTCTGCCCACTTCGGAAATGACCAAAATGCCAACACAAATGTGATTGACTGGTCTTTCCCAGGAGTTCTGCCAGTTCTCAATAAGGGTGTTGTCGATGCCGGCATCAAGGCAGCTCTTGCCCTCAACATGGACATCCATAAGAAGATGCACTTTGACCGCAAGAACTACTTCTACCCTGATAATCCCAAAGCCTACCAAATCTCTCAATTTGATGAACCAATCGGTTACAATGGATGGATTGAAGTGGAGCTAGAAGACGGTACGACCAAGAAAATCGGTATTGAACGTGCACACTTGGAAGAAGATGCAGGTAAAAACACACACGGAACAGATGGTTACTCTTATGTTGACCTCAACCGTCAAGGGGTGCCATTGATTGAGATTGTATCTGAAGCAGACATGCGTTCACCAGAAGAAGCTTATGCTTATCTAACAGCTCTTAAGGAAGTGATCCAGTATGCTGGTATCTCTGACGTTAAGATGGAAGAAGGTTCTATGCGTGTAGATGCCAACATTTCTCTTCGTCCTTATGGTCAAGAGAAATTCGGTACCAAGACAGAGTTGAAAAACCTCAACTCCTTCTCAAACGTGCGTAAGGGGCTTGAATACGAAGTCCAACGCCAGGCTGAAATCCTACGCTCAGGTGGTCAAATCCGCCAAGAAACACGTCGTTACGATGAAGCTAATAAAGCTACTATCCTCATGCGTGTCAAGGAAGGGGCTGCAGACTACCGCTACTTCCCAGAGCCAGACCTACCACTCTTTGAAATCTCTGATGAGTGGATTGAAGAAATGCGTACTGAATTGCCAGAGTTTCCAAAAGAACGCCGTGCGCGCTATGTATCTGATCTTGGCTTGTCAGACTACGATGCTAGCCAGTTGACGGCGAACAAGGTCACTTCTGACTTCTTTGAGAAAGCTGTTGCCCTCGGTGGTGATGCCAAACAAGTCTCTAACTGGCTCCAAGGTGAAGTCGCTCAATTCTTGAACGCCGAAGGTAAGACACTGGAACAAATCGAATTGACACCAGAAAACTTGGTTGAAATGATTGCCATCATCGAAGACGGCACGATTTCATCTAAGATTGCCAAGAAAGTCTTTGTCCATCTAGCTAAAAATGGCGGTGGAGCTCGTGAATACGTTGAAAAAGCAGGCATGGTTCAAATCTCAGATCCAGAAATCTTGATTCCAATCATCCACCAAGTCTTTGCGGATAACGAAGCCGCAGTTGCCGACTTCAAGTCAGGCAAACGCAATGCAGACAAAGCATTTACTGGATTCCTTATGAAAGCAACCAAAGGACAAGCCAACCCACAGGTTGCCCTTAAACTCCTTGCCCAAGAATTGGCTAAGCTGAAAGAGAACAAGTAAATATACTTTCGTTAATAGCCTTTTCTACTAAAAAATAGAATAAGGAGAATAAATGAACAAATTTTTACGAGTACTATTTATTTTAGTTATTATCGCCATGTTGGGTGCTTCTATTCTACAAATCTTTCTCCCATCATATATGGGAGAGCATTCTGGTTACGGTTTTTCTGCAGGATGGCAAAGAGAAATTGGAATTTGGAATCTAGCTGTCTTAATTATTATTCTTGCCGTTAATATTAAGTACGATTGGTTTTACCTGCGAATTGCCCTTCTTGCCCTCATTATTGGTGGTATAGGAATAGGAACAAATCATTTGTTAAATTTTATTGAATATCATTCTCCTGTTAATGCAATTGGTGCTATCGAGAATTATATACTCGTATTTGGTTGGATTATAGGATGGTTTATTGAAAATAAAACTATAAAACTCCAAAACTCTTTATAGACATAAAATTTAGCAAAAACTATTTTTGTACTCACATAGTTAGGAGACATATGAAAAAGTTATATACTCTTCTCGCCACTTGTTTATTGTTGTTCTTCTTCACACCATTTAACTCAATTGATGCTGGCGTTGGCCATTCGCGAAGTGGTAGCTCTAGCCGAAGCAGTTCAAGAAGTAGCAGCCGCAGTAGCTCAAGTCGCAGCTCCTCTTATAAAAGTAGCTATCGCTCTGGAAGTAGCTCCTCTAGTTCAGGTGGTTCTTTAGGTACTGGTATGAACATGCTTATCATGTTTGGTGTTGGAGGTTTCTTACTCTACATGTTCATCAAATATCTAAGCGACCAGAATTCATCTTCTGGCAAGTCTTACGGTAGTTCAACTGGATATAATCCACCTAGCCATCGTCGAGTAGAACACAACACACTAGCTGTTAGTCGTATCAAATATGGCGATCCAAACTTTGATGCTGATGCCTTCGCTTCATGGGTTAAAGAGGTCTATATTCAGTTGCAGGCAGCCTGGACTAAAAAGGATTGGAATTTGGTTCGCTCTCTCGAAAGTACTAGTCTCTATTCCCAACATAGTACACAACTCGAAGATCATATTCGGGCAAAAACAACCAATGTTTTAGAAAAAGTCTATGTTGAAAATATCCGCATTAAAGATTTCTATGAAAATCATGATGGAAATGATACCCTTGTTGTTATCCTATCATCTACACTCAGAGACTATGTCATTGAAGACCAAAGCAAACGTGTTATCGAAGGTAATCCTCAAGAGGACTTGTTTACAGTCTATCAAATGAACTTTATCCGTAAACACGGAAGTCAAACTGAGCTAAATATCAATGATAAAGCCATTAGTGACCACTGTCCAAACTGTGGTGCACCATTGAAAATCTCAGCTATCAGTAAATGTGACTATTGTGATGCTGATCTAACACGTAGTCCAAACCAATGGGTACTCGATACCTACGATGTCGTGGATGAAGACGAACTTTATAATTAGGAGGAAATTATGGGATTTATTCGTGCTGCCCTATCTTCAGGGCTTAATAGTTTCAACGATAGCAAATTTAAAGAAGCTATTGTTCTTCCAAACAACCTAACAGCTGATGCTTTGGCCATTAAAGGACAACTCCTTACAAAAGATCCAGATGGCACCTCTAGACAAAGCAACCAGAATACCGGACTTTTAACAGACGGTTCTGTGGTCATTGTCCCACAAGGTTATGTAGCTGTTCTTGTCAACAACGGAACCTTCCTTGGTGATGTCTTAGAAGCTGGTAGCTACGAATGGCGTTCTGGAGATAATGCCTGGCTTCTTGAAAAGGGTGGTATAAAGGGGACTTGGGAAAATTTCAAAAACCGCTTCTCTTTTGGTGGTCAAGTCATTACCCAACAAGAAATCATCTTTATCCGTATGCAACCCGTTGCCGGTAATAAATTCGGTACACAGAATGCTGTAGAATACTTCAGTGAACGTTACCAACAATTGCTCAATATTCGTTTCTACGGCTTGTTTGATATCAAAGTTGCTGATCCAGTCCTATTTTATGTCAGCTCCATCAGTCAACAAATTGAAGATCATAGAGCATTTACCTTGAAAGATATCGCTCAGGGAACTCTCAGACAAAATATCTCTCCTAAAATTGCTATTGCAATCGCCAAATTTACAAATGAAAACCGAGTTGATATCTATAGCCTTAATGCCAATCAAGATACTTTTAATGAGCTGGCAAAACAAGAGGTTAATAAGGTATGGACTGGACTTTATGGGATTGAAACAACCAACATCCTACTTGAAGATTTGAGCTATGATCAAGAAAGCTTAGATATTGTCCGTAAGCTTGATAGCGAACTTGTCGCTATGAAGTACAATACGATTGAGATTGAAGAACGTCGTGCTCGTAATGAAGCTCTCATCGCTGCTGCTAACAACGAAGGCAATGGCAATGGTATGAACATGATTATGGGAATGAATCTAGGACAAACACTTGGCGGTCAACTCAACCAACAAGCCAAAACTCAAGCTCCTGTTCAAAATAACGGGCAAACTGCAAGCAAGAACTTTTACATCGAGGTAGACGGTAAGTATGTTCTCGTAACCAAAGATGAAGAAGGAAATATCGTACCTGTCAACTAATTCAAGCTAATCTGATATTTGAGAATTACTGCGTTTTATGGTACAATAAAGAGTAAACTATTTATTAAAGAGGTAAAAACATGATTGAAGCAAGTAAACTAAAGGCTGGTATGACCTTTGAAACAGCAGAAGGAAAATTGATCCGCGTTTTGGAAGCTAGCCACCACAAACCAGGTAAAGGAAACACTATCATGCGTATGAAATTGCGTGATGTCCGTACTGGTTCAACATTTGAAACAAGCTACCGCCCAGAAGAAAAATTTGAGCAAGCGATTATCGAAACAGTTCCAGCTCAATACTTGTACAAAATGGACGACACAGCTTACTTCATGAACACAGAAACTTACGACCAATACGAAATTCCTGTTGTGAATGTTGAAAACGAATTGCTTTACATCCTTGAAAACTCAGATGTAAAAATCCAATTCTACGGAACTGAAGTAATCGGTGTAACTGTACCAACTACTGTTGAATTGACAGTTGCTGAAACACAACCATCTATCAAAGGTGCTACTGTTACAGGTTCTGGTAAACCAGCAACAATGGAAACTGGTCTTGTCGTAAACGTTCCAGACTTCATCGAAGCAGGTCAAAAATTGATTATCAACACTGCAGAAGGAACTTACGTTTCTCGCGCCTAATCTCTAGAAACTAGAAAGAGGTCATTCTATGGGAATTGAAGAACAACTTGGCGAAATCGTCATCGCCCCACGTGTACTAGAAAAAATCATTGCTATTGCAACTGCGAAAGTTGAAGGCGTACACTCTTTTTCAAACAAATCAGTATCTGACACCCTTTCAAAACTTTCTCTTGGTCGTGGCGTATATCTAAAAGAAGCCAACGATGAACTTACAGCTGATATCTATCTCTACCTAGAGTACGGTGTCAAAGTTCCTAAGGTTGCTATGGCTATCCAGAAAGCTGTTAAGGATGCTGTCCGTAACATGGCTGATGTTGAAATCACTGCCGTCAACATTCACGTTGCTGGTATCGTTCCAGATAAAACACCAAAACCAGAATTGAAAGACTTATTCGACGAGGACTTCCTCAATGACTAGTCCATTATTAGAATCAAGACGTGAGCTACGTAAATGTGCTTTCCAAGCTTTGATGAGTCTTGAATTTGGTTCAGATCTAGAAACTGCTTGTCGCTTCGCTTATACTCATGATCGAGAAGACGACGAGGTAAAACTCCCTAGCTTCCTAATCGATCTTGTATCTGGTGTTCAAGCTCAAAAAGAGGAACTAGACAAACAAATCACTCAGCATTTAAAGTCTGGTTGGACGATTGATCGTTTAACCTTAGTTGAAAAGAATTTATTGCGTTTAGGAGTTTTCGAAATCACTTCCTTTGATACTCCTCAACTTGTAGCTGTGAATGAAGCTATTGAACTTGCAAAAAGCTTTTCAGATCAAAAATCAGCCCGTTTCATTAACGGACTACTCAGTCAATTTGTAACTGAAGAAAATTAAATATAAAAAGTGTTTGACAGATATCAAACACTTTTTTATTTCACTTCAATCAAATGAATGGTTCTTTTCGAGAACAAGAAAAAGCTAGAACTTATAGTTAGTTCTAGCTTTTTTATATTTCTTAATATTTTCTAAAGCGTTGGTAACGTTCCTCAATGAGCTGCTCTAGTGGCAGTTTACCAAGTTCATCAAGTTCTGCTCGGAGTTGTTCTTTGACTTGCTTGATCAAATCTTTACTTGATAGACCTACCTCAGAGATAACCTTATCAACAATTTTCATATCTAGCAATTCGAAAGAAGTAATTTTCATCAACTCTGCAGCTTCCATGGCACGACTGCCATCCTTCCAAAGAATAGACGCAAAGCCTTCAGGACTAAGAACTGCATAGATCGAATTCTCTAACATCCAAACACGGTCAGCTACTGCAAGAGCTAAAGCCCCTCCTGAGCCACCTTCACCAATAATAATAGCGATAATCGGTACCTTGAGGTCGCTCATCTCCATAAGGTTACGAGCAATAGCTTCACCTTGGCCACGCTCTTCTGCTCCGACACCAGGATAGGCACCAGCCGTGTTGATAAAGGTTACAACAGGACGACCAAATTTTTCAGCCTGCTTCATCAAGCGAAGGGCTTTTCGATAACCTTCAGGATGAGGTTGTCCAAAGTTACGGTTAAGATTATCCTGTAAGCTTTTACCTTTTTGAATTCCAACAACAGTTACTTCTTGGTCTCCCAACCAACCGATACCACCAATAACAGCACCATCATCTCGAAAAGAGCGATCACCATGTAGCTCTACAAAGTCATCAAATATTCCTGTTGCGAAGTCCAAGGCAGTTAAGCGGGTTTGTTCACGTGCTTCTCTAACGATTTTTGCAATATTCATCAACAATCCCCCTTATGTAACCTTACTAATCGAGCAATCATATCTGGCAATTCTCTCCGTTTAACAATCGCATCCACAAATCCATGTTCTAACAAAAACTCTGCCTTCTGGAAATCCTCTGGCAAATCTTCCCTTACAGTATTTTCAATGACACGACGTCCAGCAAATCCTACTAAACTTTGAGGTTCTGCCAAGATAATATCCCCTTCCATAGCAAAGGAAGCTGTAACACCACCAGTTGTTGGATCAGTAAGGATTGTTAGGTAAAAGAGACCTGCATTGGAATGACGTTTGACTGCTGCAGAGATTTTAGCCATCTGCATCAAACTCATGATTCCTTCTTGCATACGTGCTCCACCAGATGCTGTAAACAAGACGACTGGTAATTTTTCAGCTGTCGCGTATTCAAACAAACGAGTGATTTTTTCACCAACTACTGTTCCCATAGATGCCATGATAAAATTAGAATCCATGATTCCGAGAGCAACTTTTTCGCCCTTAATCAAAGCAGTTCCTGTAACAACAGCCTCATCAAGACCTGTTTTTTCACGCATAGAGGCTAATTTTTTCTGGTAGCCTGGAAATTCCAATGGATCCTGTGTCTCAATTCCTGTAAACATCTCTAGGAAGCTTCCCATATCAATGGTTAAAGCAAGACGCTCTTGAGCTGAAATACGGAAGGTATAGCCACAGTGAGGACAAATACGGTCACTCCCCAAATCCTTTTGGTAAATGGTATGTTTACAACCTGGACATTTTGAGAAGAGTTCGTCTGGAACCTCAGGCTTGGCTTGGGGCTTTTCTCTAAGTGAACGATTTGGATTAATTCGTATATATTTATCTTTTTTACTAAATAGAGCCATACATCCCCCTTTTCAGTCTCATATTCTTTTTACATTATTCTTTTTCTTGATAGTGTGGTAAGAAAGTTTCCATCAAGAATGAAGTATCGTAGTCCCCTGCTATCACACGACGATCTGAAATCAAATCGAGTTGAAAATCAGCATTGGTGACGACCCCTTCAATTTCGAGTTCATAAAGAGCTCTTTGCATTTTCATGAGTGCATCAAAACGATTTTCACCATGAACAATAATTTTAGCAATCATACTATCATAGTATGGTGGAATGGTATAGCCTGGATAAACTGCAGAGTCAACACGCAAGCCAACACCACCGCTTGGTAGATAAAGATTAGTAATCTTACCTGGGCTCGGTGCAAAATTAAAGGCTGGGTTTTCTGCGTTGACACGGCACTCAATAGCATGTCCTTTTAGAACAATATCTTCTTGTTTCAGAGTCAAAGGTTGACCTGACGCAATACGGATTTGTTCCTTGACAATATCCACACCAGAAACAAATTCGGTTACTGGATGTTCTACTTGGACACGAGTATTCATCTCCATAAAGTAGAATTTGCCACTTGCTTCATCTAGTAGGAATTCAATAGTACCAGCATTTTCATAACCAACAGATTCCGCTGCACGGACTGCTGCAGCACCAATTTCATTACGCAGTGTTTTCCCAATAGCAATCGAAGGACTTTCTTCTAAAACCTTTTGGTTATTCCGCTGAAGCGAACAGTCACGCTCACCTAGGTGAATCACATGTCCCATCTGGTCAGCAAGAATCTGTACCTCAATGTGGCGAGCAGGATAAATCACGCGCTCTAGGTACATAGCCCCGTTACCAAAGTTTGCTTTAGCTTCACTAGAGGCTGTTTCAAAGGCTGATACAAGGTCTTCTGCTTTTTCAACCTTACGAATCCCTTTACCACCACCTCCAGCTGAAGCCTTCAGCATAACTGGATAACCAATTTTTTCGGCAACACCCAGAGCCTCTTCTGCAGTATGGACTTCTCCATCTGATCCTGGAATGACAGGCACATTAGCCTTAATCATTTGAGCACGGGCGTTAATTTTATCTCCCATGACATCCATTACTCGAGCTGATGGCCCAATAAATTTGATACCGACTTCTTCACACATAGTTGCAAATTTGGAATTTTCACTTAAAAAACCAAATCCAGGGTGAATAGCTTCAGCTTCAGTCAAGACCGCAGCTGATAGGATGGCATTGATGTTCAGATAAGATTCTGTAGCCTTCCCAGGGCCGATACAGATAGCCTCATCAGCCAAAAGCGTGTGGAGAGCTTCCTTGTCAGCAGTCGAATAGACAGCGACTGTTGCGATTCCTAACTCTCGTGCCGCACGAATAATACGAACAGCAATTTCACCACGATTGGCAATTAAAATCTTACGAAACATGGAAAACCTCCCTAGTTTCCAATAGCAAAGGTCAAAGTACCGCTTGCTGCAAGCTTACCATCTACTTCTGCCTTCGCTTCTACTACGGCGATTGTGCCACGACGTTTGACAAAAGTTGCTGTCATGACAAGCTGATCACCAGGAACAACTTGTTTCTTAAACTTAACCTTATCCATGCCAGCATAGAAAACAAGTTTCCCTTTGTTTTCAGGTTTAGACAATTCCAAAACACCTGCTGTCTGAGCCAAGGCTTCCATAATGAGGACTCCAGGCATAACTGGGTATTGAGGAAAATGACCATTAAAGAAAGGTTCGTTAATCGTTACATTTTTAATAGCAACAATTGTATCTTCACTAACTTCTAAGACACGATCTACTAAGAGCATGGGATAACGGTGTGGCAAAGCTTCTTTAATTCCTTGAATATCAATCATTTGATACGTACCAAGCCTTTCCCAAACTCAACCATTTCTTCATTTTCAACAAGAATTTCTGTTACGACACCGTCTTTAGGTGCTGGAATTTCATTCATAACTTTCATAGCTTCAATGATGACCAAGGTTTGGCCTTTTTTTACAGTATCACCAACTGAAACAAAATTAGGTTTGTCTGGTTCAGCAGCCAAGTAAGCAACTCCGACAAGTGGACTTTCTACAAGGTCCCCCTCAGCTACAGATTCACTAGCGCTTGATTCTGAAACTGCTTCTACAGCTGGTGTAGTTTGAGCTTGTGGTGCAACTGTAGGTGCAGCTACTGGAACTACAGGTTGAGGTGCTGGACTTGTTTCTGCCACAAGTTTCGCTTCATTCTTACTGAAGACCAACTCGTCCGTTCCATTTTTATAAGAAAATTCTTTCAAGCTCGACTGGTCAAATTGTGCCATCAAGTCTTTGATTTCATTTAAATTCATCTTTACTTATTCTCCCAACGTTTGAAAGCAAGAACTGCATTATGCCCACCAAATCCAAAAGTATTTGAGATAGCATAAGGAATTTCACGTTCCAAGCCTTGTCCATAAATAACGTTTGCTTCAATGTAGTCTGACACTTCTGTTGTCCCAGCTGTCATTGGAACATAGTTGTTACGGATTGCTTCAATTGTTGCAATGGCTTCAACTGCACCTGCTGCACCTAGCAAGTGTCCTGTAAATGACTTGGTTGAAGATACAGGTACTTCCTTACCAAGAACCGCTACGATAGCACCACTTTCTCCCTTTTCATTAGCAGGAGTTGATGTACCGTGAGCATTGACATAAGCTACTTGGTCTGGTGTGATTTCAGCTTCCTCCAAAGCCAGTTTGATAGCTTTAATAGCACCTTGGCCTTCTGGATGTGGTGAAGTCATATGGTAGGCATCACAAGTGTTCCCGTAACCAACAACTTCCGCTAGGATAGTTGCTCCGCGTTTTTCAGCATGTTCTAAGCTCTCAAGAACCAACATCCCTGAACCTTCACCCATGACAAATCCATTACGGTCTTTATCAAATGGAATAGAAGCACGAGTTGGATCCTCTGTTGTTGAAAGAGCTGTTAAGGCTTGGAAACCAGCAATTGCAAATGGAGTAATTGAAGATTCTGATCCACCAACTAACATGATATCTTGGAAACCAAATTTGATAGAACGGAAGGCATCTCCGATAGCATCATTTGATGAAGCGCAAGCTGTGTTGATAGATTTACAGATACCATTGGCACCAAAGCGCATAGCTACATTTCCTGCAGCCATATTTGGCAAAGCTTTTGGAAGTGTTAATGGTTTAACACGTTTTGGCCCTTTTTCGTGAAGTCGAAGGACTTGGTCTTCGATTTCTCTGATTCCACCGATACCTGATGCAACAATGACACCAAAGCGGTCTTTATCAAGTGCTTCTACGTCAAGATTAGCATGGTCAACTGCTTCTTGAGCAGCATACAAGGCATACAAAGAATAATCATCGAAACGATTGGTATCTTTTTTTACAAAATATTTGTCAAAAGGAAAATCATTAATCTCTGCTGCATTATGGACGTCAAAAGCACTGTGATCAAACTTGGTGATTTCACCAATTCCAATCTTTCCATTCTTTAAACTGTTCCAAAATTCTTCTGGCGTATTCCCAATTGGAGATGTTAATCCATAACCTGTTACTACTACACGATTTAGTTTCATTTTCATACCTCTATTTTAACTCTTATTGCATGGTAAGTCCACCATCAATTGCAATGACTTGTCCCGTTAGATAATCTTGGCTTGCAAGAAAGGCTGTGACCTCTGCCACTTGCTCAGCTTGACCAAATTGTTTCATCGGAATTTGTGCCAACATAGCATCTTTTACCTTATCAGATAGGACTGCAGTCATATCTGATTCAATCATTCCTGGAGCAATGGCATTGACACGCACATTACGATTGGCTACCTCACGTGCTACTGATTTGGTAAATCCGATTAGACCAGCCTTAGATGCAGCGTAGTTCGCTTGACCGATATTTCCCATCAAACCAACGACACTGGACATATTGATAATGGCCCCTTCACGAGCTTTTATCATCTGCTTCAAGACTGCTTGCGTCATATTGAACGCTCCCGTTAGATTGACTTTCAAGACCTTCTCAAAATCTTCTTCTGTCATCTTCAGCATGAGAGTGTCTTGAGTAATCCCGGCGTTATTCACTAGGACGTCAACTGAACCTAGCCCTTCAATGGCTTGATCCACCATTCGTTTTGCATCCGTAAAATCAGAAACATCACCAGAAATAGCAAGGACCTTCACCCC
Organism: Streptococcus infantis; assembly: GCF_047460875.1. Classification (GTDB taxonomy): domain Bacteria; phylum Bacillota; class Bacilli; order Lactobacillales; family Streptococcaceae; genus Streptococcus; species Streptococcus infantis_AA. The sequence goes on from NZ_JASHFI010000008.1 coordinate 37,192, forward strand.
GTATGGTTTAAATTCGTCTAGAAGCTCCTCGGAGATTTCACCACGACTATTCAAGACAACGTTGGCTCCCAAGCTGGCAAATTTATGAGCAATGGCAAGACCAATTCCTCGACTTGAGCCCGTAATAAAGACATTTTTCTGTTCTAGTTTCATTTTTCTCCTTTCAGAACTTCTACCATTTTGGTCTAATTTTCTAAGAGTGCTTGTAAACTTGCTTGATCTTCCACATTTGCAAGTTGAGCAGTTTTATCAATCTTTTTAACAAATCCTGACAAGACTTTCCCAGGACCGATCTCGATAAAACGCGTCACACCAGCTTCTTGCATAACTGCAATGCTTTCATAGAAACGCACAGGTTCCTTAACTTGACGAGTCAAGAGCTCTGCAATTCGTTCTTTTTCCATGACTTTTGCTTCTGTATTACCGACAAGTGGATAAGCAAAGTCATTAAACTCAACATCTTCTAGGACTTGAGCTAATTTTTGACTAGCAGATTCCAATAAAGCTGTATGGAAAGGTCCAGAAACATTTAGCGGAATTAAGCGTTTTGCTCCTGCTTCTTGCAAGAGTTCAACTGCACGATCCACAGCAACCACCTCACCACCAATAACAATTTGGCTTGGGGTATTGTAGTTAGCTGGAGTCACAACGCCAAGTTGAGAAGCTTCTTGACAAGCTTGTTCAATAACTTCAACTGGAGTATTGAGTACGGCTACCATTTTACCAGACCCTGCAGGTGCCGCTTCTTCCATATAAGCACCACGTTTAGCAACTAGAGCCACCGCATCTTCAAAATCCAAGGCACCACTAGCTACAAGGGCAGAATATTCACCAAGAGACAGGCCTGCCACTATATCTGGTTGGTAACCTTTCTCCTTTAGTAATCGGTAAATGGCAACGGATGTAGCCAAAATAGCTGGTTGTGTGTAACGAGTCTGATTTAGCTTCGTTTCATCGTTATCAATCAAGTCACGAAGATCATAACCTAAGACTTGGCTAGCTTGGTCGATTGTTTCCTTGACGATAGCATATTGGTCGTATAGTTCACGTCCCATTCCAAGGTACTGGGCTCCTTGACCTGCAAATAGAAAGGCTGTTTTAGTCATTTCTTGTAACTCCTGCCCAACGAGCGGCTTCTTTTTGAATTTTCTCAGCTGCACCATAGTAGATATCTTTTAAGATTTCTTCAACTGTTTCTTCTTTAGATACCAAACCTGCAATCTGACCGGCCATTACTGAACCGCCATCTACATCACCATGGACAACAGCCTTGGCCAAAGCTCCTGCACCCATTTGTTCAAAGATTTCTAAGTCTGGATTTTCTTGTTTAAAGGCATCTTTTTCAGCTTGCTCGAAATCACGAGTCAATTGATTTTTGATGGCACGAACTGCGTGACCAAAATGTTGTGCTGAAATAGTTGTATCAATATCACGAGCTTTTAAAATCTTAGCTTTGTAGTTTGGATGAGCATTTGATTCTTTAGCAACTACAAAACGAGTTCCTACTTGCACAGCTTCCGCACCAAGCATAAATCCAGCAGCAGCTCCCTCACCGTCTGCGATACCACCTGCAGCGATAACAGGAATTGAAACAGCCGCCGCAACTTGACGAACCAAGGTCATGGTTGTTAATTTACCAATGTGTCCACCGGCTTCCATACCTTCACAAATGACAGCATCTGCACCGATTTTTTCCATACGTTTAGCCAAAGCTACGCTAGGAACTACAGGAATAACAGTGATTCCTGCTTCATGAAATCGCTCCATATATTTACTTGGGTTTCCTGCACCAGTTGTGACTACCTTAACCCCTTCTTCAATAACGAGGTCAACAATATCATCTACAAATGGAGACAGAAGCATAATGTTAACACCAAAAGGTTTATCTGTTAAAGATTTAATCTTATCGATGTTGGCTTTAACCACTTCTTTAGGTGCGTTTCCTCCACCAATGATTCCGAGACCACCAGCTTTTGAAACAGAGCCAGCCAAATCGCCATCTGCTACCCAGGCCATTCCACCTTGGAAGATAGGATATTTAATATTTAATAATTCAGTGATACGTGTTTTCATATTGCCTCCATAAGTCTTGCTTACGTAATAGTTCGACTTCATTATAATTTGACGGTCAAACTATTACCTAAACAAGAGGGAGCGGGTCTCCCCTACTCCTTCTTTATCTATTCTAATTATTTAGTTTGCTCTTCAACGTAAGCAACCAAGTCGCCAACTGTTTTCAAGTTGTCTTCAGCTTCGATTTGGATATCAAAAGCGTCTTCGATTTCTGAGATTACTTGGAACAAGTCCAATGAATCTGCATCCAAATCATCAAAAGTAGATTCAAGTGTTACTTCTGATGCATCTTTTCCAAGTTCTTCAACGATAATTTCTTGTACTTTTTCAAATACTGCCATGATAGACTCCTTTAAAATAAATAGTTTTTTATAACAATGTGATCACCACATGATTACCTAAATTGTAACAATAAGTGTGCCCCATGTCAAACCTCCACCGAAACCTGACAAGAGAATTTTTTGGCTACCATCCAAATGGATGAGCCCTTCTTCTACACACTCAGAAAGTAAAATCGGGATACTTGCCGCACTAGTATTTCCATACTTCATCATATTAGCAGGAAGCTTGTCACGATCGACACCGATTTTTTTAGCCATCTTATCTAAAATTCGAATATTCGCTTGATGAAGCAAGAGATAATCGAGTTCATCTGCTGATATTGGACTTTTTTCGATGGTCTGTTTAATAGATTTAGCCACGTCTCGAATTGCAAAGTCAAAAACTGCTCTCCCATCCATTTTCAAGAAAACATCTGGTTCTTCTTGAATCGAAAATGGTGAAATCAATCCTGTCTGTCCATAAGTGAGACACTCACCACGAGAACCATCGCTATTGAGACTTTCAGCTAAGAAATGTTTTTGGTCACTTGCCTCAAGTAGTACACCACCAGCTCCATCTCCGAACAAGACAGCTGTTGAGCGGTCAGACCAATCCAAAGATTTTGACATGGTCTCACTACCGATAACCAACCCCTTACGATATGTTCCTGAAGAAATGAACTTTTCTGCAGTCGATAGGGCAAAAACAAACCCACTACAAGCAGCTGTTAAATCATAGGCAAAAGCCTTATGAGCGCCAATCTTTGCCTGAACACGAGCTGCGGTTGAGGGCATCATTGAGTCAGGTGTCATCGTCGCTATAATGATGAAATCTAGCTCTTCAGCAGAAATCCCTGCCTTCTCTAGAAGTTGTTTTGCAACCTCTGTAGCCAAATCTCCTGTTGATTCTGTCTTGGAAATATGGCGTTCTTTAATCCCTGTCCGACTTGAAATCCATTCATCACTCGTATCCATGACCTGAGCCAAGTCTTCGTTAGTGATAATCTGCTCTGGAGCATAATGAGCGACCTGGCTTATTTTTGCAAAAGCCATTACTTCAAATCCTCCAAAAAGTGATAAAGATTAGTTAACCCTTTTCCCATAACTTCAATCTCTTCAGGACTCATGCCCTCGATAATTCTTTCGACCATGGCCTTATGGAAACGTTTATGAAGACGGTGAACGAGACGACCTTTCTTTGTCAAATGCAGATGTACTACACGACGATCTTGATCTGAACGGATACGTTCGATGTATCCTTTTCTCTCCAAATTGTTTAAACTCGTTGTCACAGTCCCTAGAGTTACCATCAACTCTTTGGAAACTTGACTCGGAGTCACTTCTGGATACTTACCGATAACATCAATCGTGTGCATTTCTTTGATAGAGATGTCTTTGAAACGACTACCTCGCAAACTTACTTCCTCGATCACTAGGACGTTGTTAAAAATTGATGTTAAATAATCATTGACTTGTTGGTAGTCCATTTCTCTTCCCTCCTTTATCAAAAAAAGTTTAATAATCAAAACATTTGACAAGAAAAGTATATCAAACTTCAAAGAATAGTGCAAGTATTTTTTATTTCCCGATAAATTTTGGACGTCTTCTTTCAGAATGTGCACGAACACCTTCTTTAAAATCTTCGGTATAAGATAGAGTTTCCTGTAGCTCCAGTTCCAATTTGGCATATTCATGCCACTGCTTAAACTCGCTCTCCCAGACCAATTTCTTAATGGCTGCGTAAGAGTTAGTAGAGCCTCTTCTCAACTTCTTCAATAGTTGCTCTCTTGTCTTTTCCAGTTGCTCACTAGCACACAGACGATAGACAGCTCCTGCTTCTAAAGCCTTCTCAGCTGTAAAAGCTTCACCGGTCATAGCAAGTTGCGTTGCCCGAGTTGCACCAAGTGATCGTGTAAGCAAGAATAAACCTCCCGCGTCTGGAGCCAAGCCCACACCTACAAAGGCCTGGATAAATTTAGCTTTGTCAGAAGCAATACAGAAATCAACTGCCAAAGCCATATTAGCTGCTGCCCCAGCAACTGCTCCATCCACCTCCATAATGACTGGTTTAGGAATTTGTTTAATCTTATAGGAAATCGTATTTACCAACTCCGCAATTTGGGTAAGGGAGGCAATATCATCCTCATCTACAGCACGTTTCATTTCTACTAAATCCCCTCCAACGGAGAAGACTTTGCCGGCAGCATTAATGAGAACAAACGAAACCGAAGCATCTTTTTCAGCTAATTCCAATGCTTCTAGAATTTCTTGACACATAGGAATATGAAAACCATTGGCCACCTCAGGACGATTTAAAGTTAGTATCGCTAAATCGTCTTGAACTTGATAGAGAATATGATCCATAGGCACTCCTTTCAATTTACAACGAAGATTAAATTATTTTATTTTCAAATTATATCTTTTTCTGGATTTTAAAACAAGAGAAAAATCGACCGAAAGTGTCTCGGCCGATTTTAAAATGATTAGTATTCTTAACATGAATTATTTGAATTAAATAATTTATTATGATATTATTTATATAACAAATTAAAAAGGAGAAAACTCATGTATAAAAATTTAGCTAGTATTGCTAAAACTATTGTGGATCTATCAAACAAAAGAGATGCTCAGAAACAAGTGAGTAATACTCTTAAATTAGTATCTCTTTCTGACTTTGAAATTTCGAAGGAATTTATTGAATTTTCAAATCAAATGGAAGAAGTTCTTATGAATTTGAATCTTGATGAAATTTTAGCACTTCAAGCCATCATGTATTTAGGTCGTGATAAAATTTCTGAAAAAAAATCTCCTGATGAAATCTTTTTCTCACGCTTAAAAATGGTAAAATCATTGAGTCACGATCCTAAAGAAATAGAAATACGTTACATGATTGAAAAACCTTTAGGCGAGTACTTCACAGAAGGATATAGAATCCTCGGTATTAACCTATAAATCAAATTTAGAACTTATCTGCAGTGCGTTTTAGGACAAACTGCTTTTTATTTTATATTATAAAGCTCACTCTTTTTCTTCATTGAAAAAAGCCCCTCTTTCTGCTATAATCGTATAAAATACTTACTTTAGGAGTTCTTATGAAGGTTGTAAAATTTGGTGGAAGCTCACTTGCCTCTGCTAGTCAGTTAGAAAAAGTTCTAAACATTGTAAAAAGTGACCCTGAACGTCGTTTCGTAGTTGTATCTGCTCCAGGCAAACGTGACGCCGAGGATACTAAGGTGACAGATGCCTTAATTAAATACTACCGCGACTATGTAGCTGGTAACGATATCAGTAAACGTCAAAACTGGATTATTGATCGTTATGCTGCCATGGTTAGTGAGCTAAAACTCAAACCCACAGTTCTAGAAAAAATCTCAAAAAGCATCCGTGCTCTTGCAACTCTTCCAATTGAAGACAATGAATTTCTCTACGATACCTTCTTAGCAGCGGGAGAAAATAATAACGCCAAGTTGATTGCAGCCTACTTTAACCAAAATGGCTTGGAAGCACGTTATGTCCATCCTAGAGAAGCTGGTATCGTCGTTACGAGCGAACCTGGAAATGCGCGAATCATCCCATCAAGTTATGATAAAATCGAGGAATTGACAAATTCAACTGAAGTTCTTGTTATCCCTGGTTTCTTCGGTGTTACTAAAGAAGATCAAATTTGTACCTTCTCACGTGGGGGATCAGATATTACTGGTTCTATCATTGCTGCTGGTGTCAAGGCTGACCTCTATGAAAACTTTACTGATGTAGATGGAATCTTTGCAGCTCACCCTGGTATTATCCATAAGCCACACTCTATCCCAGAATTGACCTACCGTGAAATGCGTGAATTGGCCTATGCAGGATTCTCTGTACTACACGATGAAGCACTTCTACCAGCCTACCGTGGGAAAATTCCTCTGGTTATCAAAAATACCAACAATCCTGAGCATCCAGGTACTCGTATCGTTCTAAAACACAGTAGTGATGAATTTCCAGTTGTAGGAATTGCTGGGGATTCTGGCTTTGTCAGCATTAATATGTCTAAGTATTTAATGAACCGCGAAATCGGTTTTGGTCGTAAAGTTCTTCAGATTCTTGAGGACCTTAATATTGGTTGGGAACACATGCCAACTGGTATCGATGACCTGTCTATCATTTTACGTTCACGAGAATTGACTCCGATTAAGGAAGAAGAAATCCTTCGTCAATTAGTCCATAAAGCAGAAGTAGACCACGCTGAAATCGAACACGACCTCTCTATCATTATGATTGTTGGGGAAAAAATGAAGCGTCATATCGGGGTAACTGCTACAGCCACTCGTGCCTTATCTGAGAACAACATCAACATCCAAATGATGTCACAAGGTTCTAGTGAAGTTTCTATCATGTTTGTTGTCCATAAAGATCAAGAAAAAGCTGCTCTTAAAGCTCTCTACCAAGCATTTTTCGGTGAAAATAAGGAAGACTAAATATGGCACAATCCCTCAACAAGGTCGTCGACTTGCAAACAACTGGAACTTCCTATCTCTCCATTACAGGAAAGGTTGGAAAATTTCTGGTCGGAGATCATGCCCTAGAATTTTACGCAGACCGTAATGTCGAGGACTATATTCAAATTCCATGGTCCAGCGTTAACCAAATTGGAGCCAATGTTTCAGGTCGCAAGGTTAGTCGGCATTTTGAAGTCTTTACAGATCAAGGAAAATTTCTCTTCGCCTCAAAAGACTCTGGAAAAATCCTTAAGATTGCTCGTGAAAAATTGGGAAATGACAAGGTAGTCAAACTTCCTACCTTAGTCCAAATCATTGGTCGAAAAATTAAAAATCTATTTGCAAAAAAATAAAAAGTTTAGTATAATCATAGCAACGGATAAGTAGGTTACTTCCTTCTTTCAGAAAGTCTGCGGATGCTGCGAGCAGATAGAAGATTTAATTGAAATTCTACCGTTGTTTTAAATCAAATACAGAATCAAGTGCACACCTGTGAAGTTGGATGGAACCGTGGCCCTGCCACTCCAACGCTTTGTCAGGTGTGCTTTTTTCATAAAGGAGTTTATATGTTAGATATCAAACGTATTCGTACAGACTTTGATGCTGTCGCTGAAAAACTAGCTACACGTGGTGTAGATGCTGCTATCTTGAATGAGATGAAAGAAATCGACGCAAAACGTCGTGACATCTTAGTCAAGGTTGAAACCCTTAAGGCTGAGCGTAACACAGTTTCTGCTGAAATTGCCCAAGCTAAGCGCAACAAGGAAAATGCAGACGACAAGATTGCAGCTATGCAAACCCTCTCTGCCGAGGTAAAAGCTCTTGATGCTGAGTTGGCGGAGATTGATGCTAAATTGACAGAATTTACCACTACTCTTCCAAACATCCCTGCTGACAGTGTTCCTATTGGAGCAGACGAAGACGATAACGTAGAAGTTCGCCGTTGGGGAACTCCTCGTGAGTTTGACTTTGAACCAAAAGCCCACTGGGATCTTGGTGAAGACCTCGGTATCCTTGACTGGGAACGCGGTGGAAAGGTAACTGGAGCGCGCTTCCTATTCTACAAAGGACTTGGGGCTCGTTTGGAACGTGCTATCTACAACTTTATGTTGGATGAGCATGGAAAGGAAGGTTATACTGAAGTCATCACACCTTACATGGTTAACCATGATTCTATGTTTGGTACAGGACAATATCCAAAATTCAAAGAAGATACGTTTGAATTGAAAGATACGAACTACGTCCTCATTCCTACCGCTGAAGTTCCTCTAACTAACTACTACCGTGATGAAATCCTTGACGGAAAAGACTTGCCAATCTACTTTACTGCTATGAGTCCATCTTTCCGTTCTGAAGCTGGTTCTGCTGGTCGCGATACTCGTGGTTTGATTCGTTTGCACCAATTCCACAAGGTAGAAATGGTGAAATTTGCCAAGCCTGAAGAGTCATACGAAGAACTAGAAAAGATGACAGCCAACGCTGAAAACATTCTTCAAAAACTAAACTTGCCATACCGTGTAGTTGCTCTTTCTACAGGAGATATGGGCTTCTCAGCTGCTAAGACTTACGACTTGGAAGTTTGGATCCCAGCACAAAATACCTACCGAGAAATCTCAAGCTGTTCAAATACAGAAGATTTCCAAGCACGTCGTGCACAAATTCGTTACCGTGATGAAGCAGATGGTAAGGTTAAACTTCTACATACCTTGAATGGTTCTGGACTTGCTGTTGGACGTACTGTCGCTGCTATTCTTGAAAACTATCAAAATGCTGATGGTTCTGTAACTATTCCAGAAGTCCTTCGTCCATACATGGGTGGAGCTGAAGTCATCAAACCATAATATTTTCAGATAAAAAAAGAGGAAGCTCAGCTCCCTCTTTTTAAGTGATACAAAAGAAACAGGTAGAAATCATGATTTCCACCTGTTTTTATTTATTTCTTAGTAACCACCCATCATAGATGGATCCATAGCTGGAGCTGGTGCTACCGGTTCTGGCTTATTAGCCACAACGGCTTCTGTTGTCAAGATAAGACTTGCTACTGAAGCTGCGTTTTGAAGGGCTGAACGGCTAACCTTAACAGGATCGATAATTCCTGCTTCAATCATGTTAACCCATTCACCTGTTGCAGCGTTGAAGCCTGTACCAGCTTCTGCATTTTTCAAACGATCAATAACAATTGAACCTTCATAACCTGCATTGTAAGCGATTTGACGTACAGGTTCTTCCAAGGCACGAAGAACAATGTTGCGTCCTGTTGCTTCATCACCTTCTAACTCCAAGGCCGCAACAGCAGAGATAACATTAACAAGGGCAGTACCACCACCTGCAACGATTCCTTCTTCTACTGCTGCACGAGTAGCGTTAAGAGCATCTTCGATGCGGAGTTTCATTTCTTTCAATTCTGTTTCTGTTGCAGCACCAACCTTGATGACTGCTACCCCACCTGACAATTTAGCCAAGCGTTCTTGGAGTTTTTCACGATCAAATTCTGAAGTTGTTGTTTCAATTTGAGACTTGATGACAGCTACACGATTAGCAATTGCTTCAGGATTACCTGCACCTTCTACAATGACTGTACTGTCTTTATCAACAGACACTTTAGCTGCTTGACCAAGCGCTTCGATAGTAGCATCTTTCAATTCAAGACCAAGATCTTCTGTGATAACAGTTCCACCTGTCAAAATTGCGATGTCTTCCAACATAGCTTTGCGTCGGTCACCAAATCCTGGTGCCTTAACAGCTACTACATTGAAAGTTCCACGAATCTTATTCAAAACAAGAGTTGGAAGAGCTTCACCGTCAACGTCATCAGCAATAATCAAGAGTGGACGACTGCTTTGTAGAATGCTTTCTAGCAGTGGCAAGATTTCTTGGATATTTGAAATTTTCTTGTCAGTGATTAAAATGTATGGATTTTCAAGGTCAGCAACCATTTTTTCATTGTCAGTGACCATGTACTGCGATAGATACCCACGGTCAAATTGCATTCCTTCTACGACTTCAAGCTCTGTTTCCATACCACGTGATTCTTCAATGGTGATAACTCCGTCTTTACCAACTTTTTCCATGGCTTCAGAGATGTACTCACCTACTTTTTCAGAACGAGAGGATACAGCAGCAACCTGGGCGATAGCTTCTTTATTGGCTACTGGAATAGCATTGTTCTTCAAGGCTTCTACAGCTGTAGCAACCGCTGCTTCAATCCCTCGACGAATACCGATTGGATTTGCTCCTGCTGTAACGTTTTTGATTCCTTCACGAACGATTGCCTGTGTCAAGACTGTTGCAGTAGTTGTCCCGTCACCAGCGATATCATTGGTTTTAGAAGCCACTTCTGACACCAATTTGGCCCCCATATTTTCAAAATGGTCTTCTAGTTCGATTTCTTTAGCGATTGTCACACCGTCGTTGGTAATCAATGGTGAACCGAATGATTTTTCAAGAACAACGTTACGTCCTTTAGGCCCTAAGGTTACTTTAACTGTATCAGCTAGGATATCAACGCCACGGACCATAGCTGAACGTGCATCAGATGAAAATTTAATCTCTTTTGACATACTTATTTACTCCTCTTATTCTTCAACGATTGCCAAGATGCTAGCCTCACCTACGATGAGGTATTTTTCATCCCCATCTTTGACCTCGATACCTGCATGAGCTTCGACTAAAACTTGATCTCCAACTTTTACACTTGGAGCGACTAGTTCACCGCTCAAGGTACGAACACCTTGTCCAGTAGCCACTACTGTAGCTGTTTTCGTTTCTTCTTGAGCTGATTTTGCGAGGACAAATCCCCCAACAGTTTGTTCTTTTTCTTCAATTTTTAAGACCACACGGTCTCCTAATGGTTTCAACATCTGTTTTCCTCCATAATTCAATCATATTATTAGCACTCTTTGTACACGAGTGCTAAACCATATTTCTATTGTATCACTTGGTCAAAAATAGTCAAGAAAAAAGTCTGATTTATAGCATAAAAAGAGTTGAGAAAACTCTCAAACTCTTGTCATTTTAAAATGGAAGTTCCTCCTCTTCCAAGACCAGGTCTACCAAATCTTGTCCTGCATTATTTTCACGCATAGCACGTTGGGCACGGCTTTCTAAGAGTTGGAAACCTGTACAGAGAACTTCTGTTACATAGTTGGTCTGTCCATTCTTCTCAAACTTACGGGTACGAAGTTCCCCATCCACAGAAATGAGACTACCTTTGCTTCCATAACTAGCCAAGGTTTCAGCCAATTTGCCCCAGACCACAATATTGATGAAGTCTGCTTCACGTTCCCCATTTTGATCTTTATAACGGCGATTCACTGCGATAGTTGCTCGTGCAACGGACTTGTCATTGTTGGTTTTGTGCAATTCTGGTGTAGACGTTAAACGTCCAATCATAATAACTTTATTATACATTTTTTCATCCTCCTACTTATCTATTCGAAGGTAAAAGAAAAAAGTTACAAAATTTGTAACTTTTTTAAAAGTAATGTTATTCTCTATGAATCATAAATCCAGTGGCCTGTTGATTAGCCATGATGGTCATATCTGTGATTTGTACACGTCGTGGTTGACTGGTTACATAGACAACAGCATCTGCGATATCTTGCGCCTGTAAGGCTTCAAGTCCCTGATAGACCGTCACCGCCCGTGCCTCATCTCCATGGAAACGGACCTTAGAAAAGTCAGTCTCTACAATACCAGGCTGAATAGTTGTCACCTTGATATCTGTAGCTATGGTGTCAATCCGAATCCCATCTGAAAAAGTTTTGACTGCAGCCTTGGTTGCTGAATAGACTGCTGCACCAGCGTAGGCGTAAATACCTGCGGTTGAACCCATATTAATGATATGGCCTTGATTAGCTGCTACCATGGAAGGCAAAAGACAGCGCGTAACTGCCATCAAACCCTTGACATTGGTATCCAGCATGGTCAACATATCCAACTCTTCATAGTCCTGATAAGGAGCTAAGCCTAAAGCAAGTCCAGCGTTATTAACCAAGATATCAATCGAACCTACTGTTTCAAGAATTTCTGAACAAACAGTCTTTACCATGCTCATATCTGTAACATCTAACGGAAAGGTCCAGATTTTTTGATTTGGAAAGGCTTCTGAAAACTCGTTTTTTAAGACCTCGAGTCTTTCTATTCGACGCCCTGTAAGAACGATATTTTCACCTTTTTCTAGATAGGCACGCGCAATAGCTTCACCAATACCTGATGTTGCACCTGTTATCACAACATTTTTTGCCATTCTTACTTTCTCCTATCTAACTTAACAAATTTAAGCTGTCCAGTGTTTTGCTGGGTCAAATGGTGTTCCGACAACTTGGTCTTCTGACAATTCAATGACGCCACGCTTTTGTGGAGCATTTGGTAAGGCAAGTTCACGAGGACTGCACATCATCCCAAAACTCTTTTCACCACGAAGTTCCCCTGGGAAAATGAGATTCCCTTTTGGCATCATAGCTCCTGGAAGAGCAACAATGGTTTTTAAACCGACACGCGCATTAGGAGCTCCTGCAACGATTTGCACTGTCTTATCACTCGCAACTGCCACTTGGCAGATATTGAGGTGATCACTATCTGGATGTGCCACCATCTCTACGATTTCACCAACGACAAATTTCGGTTCCTTGTCATTGATAATCTTTTCGGTAAAATCTTGAACTTGCAATTCTTGGTTCAAACGAGCTACTTGGTCGTCTGTCAAAAATATTTGGCCACGTTCCTCAATTTCGAATAAGCTAGAAACTTCAAAAATATTCCAAGCAACAGTTTCACCAGTTTCCTTTAGGAAAACACGCGCTACATTGCCTTTACGCTCAACATCTAGTTTGGCATCGCCACTGTTTTTCACGATGACCATAAGGACATCACCGACATGTTCTTTGTTATATGTAAAAATCATTCTTTCTTTTCTCCTATTTTAATTCTGCTAAAAAGTCGTTTATTTGTGCCTTGGTTTTACGGTCACGATTGACAAAGCGTCCAATCTCCTTGCCCTTATCTAAGACAACAAGACTTGGAATCCCGTAAACATCCCACAGCTTAGCCAAGTCCATGTATTGATCTCTATCTACGATGACAAAGGTAAATTCTGGATTTGCTTCTTCAATCTCTGGCAGAGATGGGTAGATATAACGACAATCGCCACACCAGTCTGCAACAAAAAGGAAGACCTTCTTCCCATCCTGTTCTACTAGATTTGCTAATTCTTCTAAACTGTTAGGTGAAATCATAAGACTTCCTCCTCATAGATGAGATTTTCATCTTCATAGACAAAGGTATAATGTCGCCCATCTTCAAACATGACACCACCAACGAGACGCTCTAAGCTACTTTCGTAGACTTGGACATAGAGAGTCGCAATTTCACCCATCTCTGAAAAGGAGTCACGCACAATAGCGGTCAATTCTTCCTGCGTTTTCATGAGTTTATGGTCATCAGCTACTTTCTTAGCTCCAAAAGCAAGTGCTCCGAGGCCGATTATGGCAAGACCTGCCTTAAAAATATTTTTCGTTTTCATGCTAACATTGTAACACAAAAAGGCTCAAGGAACAATGAAAAAGGGAGTCTCACTCCCCTTTCTAGTCTCTAAAAATTAATAATTTCTTTCGCCAAACAAACCTTCTGGTAAATCATGGAATCCCTTGCCTGCCTTGAAGTTTTCAAATTTACCTAGTAAGAACTGGTAGGCGTCCAAGCGACTCTCGTAGCGAATCATGGCATCTTTAGCGCGCTCATCCTGATCTTCTTCATAGACCTTTTGACTTTCCTTGTGTGCCATATCGTTAATCATGATTTGGGTATTAATCCAGGCTTCAAATTCCTTCATAAATTCTTGCTCGTAACTCATTTTTTCTCCTTATTCTAATCCACGGAAAAAGTCTGTATCAATCTCACGGTAGGGTTGGATGTCCTGAACATATTCCAAGACTCCTTGAAATTCCCCATTTTCATCATGTACTGCAGCGTAGGTAACATGGACAAACTTACCTCGTGACTCGGACTTGAACCACATCTCGTACTTGTCTTTTTTCCCCTCACGAAGACCTTGCATAATCGTTTTGACTTTATCCAAATATTTTGGCGGGTGGCAGAGTTCGACATTTCGTCCAACTTGAGACGGTGTCCTCTTGAAAATCATCTCATCTGCTGGCGTATTATCGTTATAATACTGGAAGATATCATCCTTATTAACAAAGGTAATCTCCATCGGCAGGTGGTTGAGGATAAGATTAGCTTGTTCAACTGAAAGATAGCCATTTCCAAAAGCCTGCTGACTATTTCGGTCCATCACTTCTTCCTTTTCCTTAGGGGTAAAGGTAATGGTAAACTGCCCTTCTGGCGTATCGATAACTTGCTGGACTTGCCCCTCTGCCGTTTCTAGTTGTACAGGCTCCTCTGCACTCTTTTCCTCAACAAAACTCTGACGTTCTGGCACCCATTTTTCTGACGGACGGATGATGGCATAACCATAGGCATCGCTTTCCTCAGCAATCTGAATCCAATCATCTTGAGAAAAAGACTCCAGAAGAATCATGAGCAAAATAGATTCTTCCTTAAAAATCATACTTTCAAACTCTGTCGCAAAAGCTTCAAAAGCTTCCTTTACAGCGGAAATTGGCACTTCTGGGAGCGACTTAGTTGCCACTAAGGCTGTTTGAAAGAGATCCCTAATCTGATCATCCACTCCCCACATAACTTTGGGAGGTGAATCATGGCCATAACGTTCCATGATAGGAAAGAAGAGCTCTTCCTTGCGCTGGTAGTGAATATCAAATTGACCAACAAGACCCATCTGACGCACCAATCCCTTACGCATCTCCGCCAGCATTTCCTCGTCTTCCATAGACTCATAAGTGTCTAACAATCTTCGAACACGAATCAAAGCAGCACGGAGAGCTAGATTTTCATCCTTAAAGACTCGCACAGGGTGACCAGGATGCTCGGTATCCTCAACTTCAACGCCCTTAACAGCATTTTTAAAAAGATTAGCATGGACATCACAAAGCTCCATAACATCTTCAAAGGTTACGCCTGAGTCAGAGTTCATTAACTCGTGTTCCATGAGGGAAATCTCAATAGCCGATACACCTGTAAAGGTCGCATCAAAACGTTCCTGAACGGACTCCGGAGAGGCACCGTTATGCAATTCTAATAAAATATCCCGTAGGATATGAATACGTTCATCTGCCATTAGTCTAATCCAATCACTTCGTAACCATTTGCTTTAAGCGTGCGCACAATCTTATCCATAGGAGTCCCCTCAAGTTTTGAACCTTGCTTGAGCGATACTTTTCGTCCGACTGTATTTCGCATCAAAGGATTAGCAAGTGGTTTGAAGCCAAGCTCAACTAGAATATCTAAAACTTCTGGATGCTTGTCCACTACTTCTGCAACTGGAACTGACACATCAATAATATTATCCATCATAACCTCCAATTAATTCTCACACTGATTTTTCTTTTTTTTATTATACCACAAGGGTTTGGATAAAAAAACTAGCAGTACAAGTCTTGCTAGTTTATTTCTTATAAAATCATTTTTTCTGTTTATGTCGACTCTTCCTAGTGATAACACAAAACTTTGATGTATTCTTGGTATGATTATTAGAGAAGCTTGAAAAACCAGTCTAATATCTTAAAAAGAATCTTGTAAAATAATAATTGGAGAGCGAAAGAGATTAGGAACCATAGTATTTTTATCAGACCAACAATTGGTGTTATAAAAAGAAGAGTGAAAAGCCTCCAAAGAAATTTCATTCTTTATCCTCCGGTTTCATCAACCAAGTCGCTGTATCCATTATTTTTTCAGCCAGAAATAATTTCCCCAAGCCAACTATAATGTTATCATCTTTCTTCATGGTTTCTGCAACTTTTAAAGCTTGTTTTGTGAGAAAATAATTACCATAGGTTTTTGCCAACACTTTTATGATTCCCATGTCATTCTCCTTCGATGATTTCCACTTCTTTTCGGATAGTGGCAACATCTCTTTGATATTGTGCTTCATCGTAGTTAATCAATTTGGACAATTCTTTTTGCAATCTTTCTCCCATGGGTTTCATAGTCGCAAAGGTTAAACCACCTGATAGGACTCCACCTAAGATAGGAATAACTTTCCCCATCCCCTTAGCCAATCCTCCCTTGGTCAGATTCACTCCAAAGATTTTCAGAACTTTTTCCAAAATTGGATACCAAAGAGGCTTTGTCAAAGCCTTTTTGTTTACGATTTTCATCACTTGCTTAGCAACTGTAACACCACCAGAACGAAGGAGAGCGCCCGCACCATTTACTCCCAACATCACTCCCAGATAGAGCAAGAGCGTATTTTTGGCTTCTTCACTCAGCTCATTTCGTGAAGCCCAAAGATCATCATAGCCGTAAATATAGCCTAGCTCCTGAGCTAGTTTCAGTGAAAATGCGTAAAACTGGGCTACATCTGCTGGTATAGTAACCGCCATGGCAAGACCGCCAGGTAATCCAGCCAAAACAGATGTCCCACTTGCTAGCAAAACATTATCTTTAATACAGGCATTGGCCACTCGATCTAAGGTTTCCTGAGGTAATAAAGCTGTCGGCCCTTCTTCCAATAATCTAGGAATATCCTTTGAAGCCACTTCCTTAGAGAATTTGTCCATTAAAAATTTTGACCGGTTCACTTTGACGACAGGAAGTTTTACTACCTGTTGCAACACTTGCATCGCCACATCTTCTTTAGCCATCTCTATCTCCATTTTTCATTCATATCAAGCTTTATCTTATCATATTTATGGAATAAATGATATTTTCAAGATTAATTTTCTTGATTTCTACTCATCTAATCTGACTAGAGCATGACCTACTTATAGACACACAAAAAAGAGGGTTACCCCTCTTTCTTCTTAGTTTTTATCCAGATTGCGTAGCATCTCGTCAATCTTGTTTCCATATTCGATGGATTCGTCTTTGACGAAAGTTAAGTCTGGAATTTTGTATAATTTCAAATTGTGACCAAGTTCACGTTTGATAGTACCAGTTGCTTTTTCAAGTCCGACTTGAGCTTTTTGATTATCTGAAGCAAGGTTACTCAAAATAGTGTAGTAAACCTTAGCCATAGATAAGTCTCCTAGCATCTGAACATCAGTGATGGTCACACCTTGGACACGCGGGTCACGGACTTTCTTTTGCAAAATCTCATTGACTTCGCGCTTGATCTCCATGCCCACACGATCCGTGCGGAAATGATTTGCCATATTTCTTCCTTTCTCTCAATTGAACCAAAAGCTAGGCCAGCAGACCTAGCTTTGTCTAGTAGATAGAGGAACTAGAGCCATTTGAATCTAGGAAACAAGCCTTAGATAGAACTACGGGTTCATCAAGGCGCTGTTGACGACGAGTCAAATCGGCTATCGTTTCTCTATTATCGTTTGATTTCTTCCATGATGTAGGCTTCAATCACATCATCCATCTTAAGATCATTGTAGCCGTCAATCATGAGACCACCTTCACGGCCGTTTGTAACTTCTTTAACGTCATCTTTATAGTGTTTCAAGCTAGCTAGAGCGCCATCGTAAATAACAACACCATCACGGATAACACGGACTTTAGAGTCACGGGTAACTTTACCGCTGGTAACCATGAATCCTCCGATTGTTCCCACTTTAGATACCTTGAAGGTTTCGCGGATGATCGCTTCACCAATAACTTTTTCTTTAAATTCTGGGTCAAGCATCCCTTTCATGGCTTCTTCCATCTCTTCGATCACCTTGTAGATGATGCTGTGGAGACGGATTTCTACATCGTCTGCTTCTGCTTGTTGACGAGCTTGTGGTGTAGGACGTACGTTGAAACCAACGATAAAGGCATTTGAAGCCTCGGCAAGAGTCACGTCAGATTCGTTGATGGCACCGACAGCTGCATGGACGATAGTAACTTTCACGCCCTCAACATCAATTTTTTGAAGTGAGGCAGAAAGTGCTTCAACAGAACCTTGTACGTCTGCTTTGATAATGACGTTAACTGACTTGAGTTCGCCAGCTTTAAGGGTATCAAAGAGATTTTCAAGGCTGACACGTTGTGTAGCTTGACGTTGCTTCATAAGAGCACGTTTAGCACGTTCTTCACCAGCTGCACGAGCTGATTTTTCATCTTCATAAACGGCAAAGTGGTCACCCGCCATTGGCGCTTCGTTCAAACCAGTGATCGATACTGGTGTTGATGGTCCTGCAACCTTCACACGACGTCCAAGGTCGTTGGTCATGGCACGGACACGTCCGAAGGTATTTCCGACAACGATTGGATCTTGAACGTTCAAAGTACCTTGTTGAACAAGGAGGGTTGCAACTGCACCTTTTCCTTTATCCAAACGAGCTTCAATAACAGTACCAATGGCACGAACTGTTGGATCTGCTTTGAGTTCTTGGATTTCAGCCACAAGTAGAACAGTTTCCAAGAGTTCATCGATATTTTGGTTGAATTTAGCTGAGATTTCAACAAACTCAGAATCGCCACCCCAAGCTGTTGACATAACACCATGTTCAGCCAATTCACCGATAACACGTTCTGGATTAGCACCTGGTTTATCAATCTTGTTAATGGCAACGATGATTGGAACATTCGCCGCTTTTGAGTGGTTAATGGCTTCGATAGTTTGAGGCATTACCCCGTCATCTGCCGCTACGACCAAGATAGTAATATCGGTAACAGAGGCACCACGCGCACGCATTGAGGTAAAGGCCGCGTGTCCTGGTGTATCAAGGAAGGTAATCTTCTTGCCATTTTCAACGATTTGGTAGGCACCGATATGCTGAGTGATTCCACCTGCTTCACCTGTCGCAACACGAGAGTTACGAAGGGTATCTAGGAGTGTTGTCTTACCATGGTCAACGTGTCCCATGATGGTAACAACTGGTGGACGCTCTACAAGTTCATCTTCATTGAGATAACCATCTTCAGCGAAGAAACGTTCGATATCAGCATTGTCCACTTCAACCTTTTGTTTAGCATCAATACCGTAATCTACCATGAGGAGTTCGATTGTTTCACCGTCTAAGGACTGGTTTTGTGTCGCCATCACGCCCATCATGAAGAGTTTCTTAACAATCTCAGCTGGTTCGCGCTTGATACGTTTTGCAATTTCCGCGACGGTCATACCATCTGTATATTCAAATTCTGTTGGCAATTCATGGAACTTACGCTCTGTAACAGGTTTTGGTGCCTGACTACGGTTGTTTTTGTTATTGCCTTTTTTATTCTTTTTGTTATTGTTCCAGTTACTATTTCTTTGATTTCTCACTTGATTTTGACTACTTCGATTCTTTTGTTGTTTTCTAGGACCATCTTCTTCGTGATCAAAATCGTCACGTTCTTTGTCTGGTCGGGCTTGTTTCTTACGACGTGTATCCACTACAGGTTCTTTAGCTGCAGGAGCTACTTCAACCACTGGTTGAACTTGCTGTACTTGTTCAGCCAATTTAGCAGCTTCTTCAAAGATTTCCTCAGGTTCCTTGCGTTTGTTTGCTTGGGCCAAGGCTTCTTTAGCTGCTTGAGTTTGCTTGAAGCGTTCCTCACTTGAACGAGCATATTCTGCATTTTGCTCTGCCTTTAGAGCAGCTGCACGGGCTTTAAAGTCAATGCGAGGGCCTGCTTGATTTGGACGTTTGTCCTCTTGCTGGCGGCGATCATTTCCGCGATTTTGCTGACCTTGTTGTTTTTTACCTTGATCATTGAATCGACGGTTGTCACGATTGCCTTGACCTTGTTTACCACCATTACGGTTATCATTTTTTTGACGATTCCCATTTTGTTGATGGTCACGGTTATTGCCCTTATTTTGCTTGCGTCGTTCAGCCTGCTCTTTTGCACGAGCTTCACGCTCAGCCTTAAAGTTTCGACTCTGCGGTTTTACTGGCGCCACTCTTTCTTCTTTAGGGGCAACCGCTGCTGCTGGTTTTACCTCTTCCTTAGCCACAGCTGGTTTAGCTGGCTCAGATTTTTCGGCTTTCTTTTCTGTACTTGCTTTTGGTTCTGCAGCTTTTGCTTCTACTTTCGAAGCAGCAGACTTAAAGCTGGCAGCTATTTTTGCAGCGATAGCTTCTTCCACACTTGATGAGTGGCTTTTCACATCCAAACCCAACTCTTTTGCACGCGCTACAACTTCCTTACTTTCTTTTCCAAGTTCTTTTGCGATTTCGTACAATCTTTTCTTAGACAAATCATGTCCTCCTCTTCTATTCCATAAGAGACCTCATTTTCTTTGTAAATCCAGCATCTGTCACAGCCAAAACCTTTCTTGATTTTCCGACTGCTATGCTTAATTCCAGTGTTGAAAACACGGTAATAACTTCTACTTGATAATAATGACTTTTATCCTGAATCTTCTTGGTCAGGTTGGGAGCGGCATCATGAGCTAGAAATACTAGCTTTACTTTCTGGTCTTGAATGGCCTTGACAACCATTTCTTCACCCGAGATGATTTTCCCTGCTCTTTGAGCAAGTCCCAAGAGATTGGTAATTTTTTGTTTATTCAAGTCCTAACTCTCTTCTTTTCACTTTGTGATTGACATAGGCAATCAACTCGTCATAAAAGCTTTCTTCAACTTCCATACTAAAGCTACGGTTAAAGACTTTTTTCTTTTTAGCCTCTAGGGCTTCTGCATTGTCTAGCTTGATATAAGCGCCCCGACCATTAGCCTTACCTGTCGGGTCAATAAAGACCTGCCCTTCTTTGTTCTTGACAATACGGAGTAAATCTCGCTTATCAATCACTTCATTAGAAACAACAGACTTGCGCAAAGGGATTTTTCTCGTTTTCATCTTTCCCTCCTCTAGCAGTTTTTATTCTTCAACAGTATCGTTTTCTGCTTCCAAGTCTACCAAATCAGCTTCTTCCATGGCTTCAAACTCACTGGCAGACTTGATATCGATACGATATCCTGTCAAATGAGCTGCCAAACGAACATTTTGTCCACGGCGACCGATGGCAAGAGAAAGCTTGTTATCTGGCACAACGACCAAGGCACGCTTGCTGTCGTTTTCATCAAAGATAACTTGGTCAACTTCTGCAGGAGCGATAGCGTTGTAGATAAATTCAGCTGGATCGGCTACCCATTCGATAACGTCGATGTTTTCTTCGATTGGAACCATACGATCGCTCTTGGCATCGTAGCGAGCTGGGTGGAATTTGCTAGTAATTTTCTTGATGTTAGCACCACCACGTCCGACGATTGTCCCGATCGCATCCACGTTTGGATTATGGCTACGAACAGCAACCTTGGTACGGTCACCTGCTTCACGAGCAACACTCATGATTTCAACAGTTCCGTCATAGACCTCAGGAATTTCTTGTTCCATCAAACGTTTAATCATTTCTGGATGGCTACGACTCACAAATACGTTCACACCACGAGGATTGTCTTCAACCTTGTAGACATAAACTTCGATACGATCATGAGAAGCAAAAACTTCTCCAGGAATTTGGTCTTGTTTTGACAATTGAGCTTCGATGCTGCCAAGGTTGACATAGATAAAGCGATTGTCGAAGCGCTCCACTGTACCTGACATAATTTCTTGCTCATGCTCTTTGTAAGTATTGTAGGTAATGGCACGTGTTTGCTTGCGCATTTTTTCCATGATGGTTTGTTTGGCAGATTGAGCTGCTACACGACCAAACTCACCTGGTGCTTCTTCAAATTTAATCTTGTCCCCAAGCTCGTAAGCTGAGTTAATGGCAAGAGCATCTTTTAAGCTGATTTCCAAACGGCTATCAAATACTTCATCAACAACTTCACGGACAGTATAAACTGTAAAGTCACCTGTCTTTTCGTTGAAATCAATGGCTACGCTATCAGACTGCCCATAGCGTCTGCGATAGGCTGAACGAAGCGATTCCACCACTGCATCAATGATGTCTTCTTTTTTGATTCCCTTGTCTTCTTCCAAAATGCGGAAGGCCTCTAGCATTTCTTTACTCATCTTCTATTCACTTTTGAATCTTCAAAAGCTTCCTTTCTTTTACTATAATTTTACTGCTAAACGTGCTTTTGACACCAAACTGTATGGGATTTGGACCGTTTTCTTACGTGTCTTGTCCATATATTCCATAGTCAACTCATCCTCTTCAAAGGCTAGCAAGGTTCCTTCAAAGACCTTTTGCTTATCGATGGCTTGGTAAAGTCCAACATGGATGTATTTCCCAACTGCTCCAGCGACTGCTTCCTTGGTTTTCAAAGGACGTTCCAAGCCTGGGCTGGTGATTTCTAGGAAATATTGTTCTGGGAAGGGATCTGGCTTGATAGTATCTAGGACAGGACTGATAATCTCTGTCAAGTCCGCTGTGTCGTTCAAGGTAATTCCCTCTGGTTTATCTACAAAAATACTAAGAATCATGTCACTGCCAATCTTTCCGTACTCGATATCCACGAGTTCAAAGGGAGCTTCAATGACAGGTTCTACGACTTCTCTGACTAATTCTACGATAGTTGCGATTGCGTCCACCTCCTCATAAGCAAGAGGCGAAGATATTTCCCCGCCTCACTTTCTCATATTCTTACTTATAGTATAGCACTTTTGACTACTTATGTAAAGTATAAGCACTCAGAAGGCTTGATTTTAAGCTTTTTCTTAAAATTCTGCCTCAACTCGATAGATGACCTGACCCTTACTTGAGAATTTTTCTTCATATTCTGTCATGACATTACCTTCAAAGTCGCTGGCGTGCAAGTCCAACCAAACTCCATTGAGCTTCATGCCGTATTGAGAAAAACTCACTAAGCTATATTCAAATAAGCCACGGTTATCTGTCTTGAAATGAATCTCACCGTGTTCAGGCAAGATACGCTTGAAGGTATCCAAGAAACTTTTATAGGTTAGACGACGCTTTTCATGGCGCTTTTTAGGCCACGGATCTGAAAAGTTTAGGTATAAGCGATCAATCTCACCATCTTCAAAGTAGTCGGTCAAATCAGAACCATCAACCCACAACAACTTAATATTGGGTACAGCGACTTCCAAAACCTTGTCCAAGGCATAACTCAAAACAGACTTTTGAATATCAATCCCGATATAGTTGATATTAGGGTTTTGTTTGGCCATACCTGTCACAAAAGCACCCTTACCACTACCAACCTCAACATGGATAGGATTGTCATTTCCAAATAAATCTCGCCATTTTCCTTTGGCTTCTAAAGGATTTAAGACAACATACTGAGGATTAGCCTCTAGTAATTCTGTTGCCCCTTTACGATTTCTAACTCTCATCTCTTCTTTCCATACTTGTCACGGAAGATACGCAAGGCATAAATCTCCCGATTGACATTTTCTAGATCTTCATTTGTATAATATTTGGCAATCTGGCTCAAGAAGGATAACTGAGCATACCAAAATAGTTTGCTGATGACTGTTTGGTTGTATTTATAACCGTAATAAGTCAACCACTCTTTCCACTGATAGTCTGGAATATAGTGACATAGCATATGCGCCACATCAAACATGCGATCCGTTAAACGAACGGAATCCCAATCCACTAAATAAATAAGACCGCTCTCTGTCTCAATCCAATTACTATGTCGTACATCTCCATGAACGATCGTTGCATAATCTTCCCTAAAGTTTGGCAAGCTTCCTCGCAAATCCTCTACTACCATTCTTAGATATTGATTGTTCTTCAAGGATTCTGGAGCATCTTTTAACCAAGCCTGAAGCAAGTCAAAAGGTGTTTCTAAAGAATAGCCCAAACGAGTCAATTGCGTCATCAAAGGACGCGAACGATGCAAGCGACTCAGAATATTGATAATCTGCTTGCGATTCATATCATAAGGGGTCAAAATTTTACCATTCAACCATTCTTGGGCACACATATCACGCCCATCCGATAAACGGCGAGTCCATAATAATTGAGGAGCGATTTGTTCCTTGGCTAAACCAGGTAGGATTGGAGAGGTGTTCATTTTAATAAAGACGCGCTTCCCATTAGGGTAGCTTCCCATATAAGCTTTCCCGCTTTTCCCAGGTATAGGGGTCAGCGTTAGCTCAATATCACCCAAGTCCATTTCTTTCCTCCGTATAAAGTTTCCTTACTATTCTACTAGTTTTTAGCCTATTCGTCAACCAGTCCAGACCTGATTCTCAAATAAAAGCCTCTGGGGTGGGTCGGGTTATCATTATAGAAAGAAAAAGGTAAGCACAATCTCCTACTTACCTTTCATGATTTTTATAAATAAAATAAGAGTGGCCAACTGTTGTAAAACATGTGGACTAGAGTAGAAACCCATAGATTTTGGCTCTTTTTATAAGCAAAGCCCAGTAACAAGCCCCCAAGTAGATAAAAAATAAACGAAGGGACATTAGAAGGTCCATGCATGAAAGAAAAGAGAGAGGAAGTTAGCACAAGCCCTAACCAAGAATTTTCAAAAACCGCACCTTGAAGAAGTCCCCTGAAAATGAGTTCCTCCTGGATGGGTCCAAAAACTGAGGTAGTCAAAATCAAAGACAGAGAAATTCCTCTGCTGACTTCCTCCAAGTGTTGAACTCCTGCTCCAGAAGAAACAGCGAAAAAATGAATATAAACTAGCGTCTCAAGCACACTTAGAAGAAAGGTTACAATGAACAGCAAAACTTGTTTCTTGCTTAACATCCCAAAAGAAATCATTTCAAACTTTCTAGCATAAGCAACACTCAGAGAGGTTACTAGAAGACTTACAATAATCAATGCAGACTCATTTTGAAAAAAATCCCCATGGTTAATCGTATAAGGAACTGTAATGACGATTAGTAGTACTAAAAATCCAAAACAAAAGGCATGAAATTTATCAAAAAACTCCATAAAATTATCCTCCTCAACAAACAGACTTCCCTACACGTCATCCTTAAGCTCTAACCTTTCCAAAACAAACCATTTGAGTAACCAAAATCCAACCACATAACCACCCCCTAAGAAGATAGCCATTAAAGATAGCACAGGATTCAGGAAATAAAAGACCATCACAGATACAAAGGTGAGCACAAAAACGTTAAAGGCAATGGTGTCGGAAGCCAAATCTAGAATATAGGGTGTCAACCAGTCTAAGGTTTTTGAATCTAGGAAAAACAAGTGTTTATACATGATGACCTCCTCTATGGCTGAAAAGTAAGACTTTTGATTTTTTACCCCAAGACCCTATGTAGAAAAGTGAGCAAAAATGGTAAGTTTGCGATGATATTATTAACAATATGAATCGTGTAAGAAGGATAGATAGTCTTTGTATAGCGTGTCAAACCACCAAATATACATCCAACTGCTGTATAAACCAGAAGGTCTAGTAGACTAGGAAAACTTGAAAAATGGGGTAAGGCGAACAAAACCGACGGAAATAGAATATCCAGTCCCCATCTTGAATTCTTAAAGAAGGCATGTTGAAGCAGTCCCCTACATACCAATTCTTCCATCAGAGGTCCTAGTACTATTAAGGTTAGGTAAACTCCGAACTCTGCAAAATTGGTCTCACTATAAGCAATAAACAAATTCCAACCTTCGTTTGTCCCCTGAACATGTTTAGCTGTCAGATAGTTAAAGCTTATAAGA
This sequence comes from Streptococcus infantis, assembly GCF_047460875.1. Taxonomy (GTDB): domain Bacteria; phylum Bacillota; class Bacilli; order Lactobacillales; family Streptococcaceae; genus Streptococcus; species Streptococcus infantis_AA. The sequence continues at coordinate 62,601 of NZ_JASHFI010000008.1, forward strand.
ACGACAGCTACTAACATCGTCAGAACAGAATAACTCAACCACTTTTTCCTAGGGATACGAAAGAGATAAGCATGGCCCGACCTAACCAAGAACCACATCATCAAACCGATAAAGAGAACACTGATGATGTTTCGAATCCAGATAAGATTTCCTACCCAAGACGAGAACTCCCAATAATTTCTCCAAAATTGGGTTGTCCAAGACAACCCGAAAAACAAAAATAAATAGGAAAGAACTGCACTCGTTTTGAAAAGAATAGGATATTTTTTCATAGAAACTCCCTCATAGCTTTGCTATCGTAGCTGCCATCAATTATCATTTAATCCTCCAGCATTCAGTCTCGGTAGCTATCACCATGACTTTGATAAGCCAATACATCTACCCTTGTGTACTTTTGTTGCTGTTAAAAACTTTATATTTTTCATCATCTAGGCAGTCAATTCTTTTCAAAATGATAGACCATCATCCTTTTTCTACCTAATCATTTTATAAAACTTGATAGTCTCGATGAAAAGCTTTGGCAGATACCACTCTATGATTCGTGAGGTCAAGATAATCTCCTGGATAGCCAAGGACATACATACTATAACCAGCAAAACCTCCTCCTGCCGTTCCGACTAGGCCAATTTTGAGATTGGTTGCAAGAGAAGACTGAAGGCCTGCCATTAAAATTCGGACATGATTGTCTAGCCATACTATGTAATTCTTTTGCAAGGCGTCTTCTACCCAACCTGGTTTAGGAGTATCTTTACCAATTTCCCAAACTTCTACTATTTGATTTTTATATTTTGCTTGCATCTTTTTAATCTTTCTTTTAAGATTCTCACAGGGTTTTTATGTTCTTCTTGCCTGGTCTATGTTTTACCAGACTATAGATCGTAACAGGGGTACTTACCAGTACAAGAACATGTCTCCAGAGTTCTGTTGAAATCATGAGTACTCTTATACAAAGAACAAGAGATAGCAATATTATTACAACTCGAGCAAATAAATCTAACAATTCGACATACTTTTTCATATGATTCCTCCTTTTAGAATCATCAAAATAAGGATTCAAGAATTTTGCATTTTACAGATGATCCTTAGCAGATATTAATTTAAAACTATTCATTCTATTTAGATGATCCATTACAGACCTATAAAACTTCTATGTTCAAGATTCAAAGTGGCTTTTCTCCATTTTTTTATTGAACTGAACGAAGATAAAAACCGAAGCAAAGTATGCTAGTGCATCCATTACATAATACCACTCATTTCCCCTAAGCGGATAAAGACAAGTTTGCATGATTACATACAAGATGACAATCGTAATTATTTTTTTCGCCATAAGAATCACTCCTTTATTTCAGTTTAGCATTGGTATCCTTGTGATTTTTCACTTTTAGTATAGCACTACTTTTTTAGGCTTTGCATCCAAATCTTAAATGGTCATCAAAAACTCTTAAATTGCAAGAACCCCTCTTGAAAAATCCCGTAGTCTGAACACACTGCCTGTAAGTTCTTTTTGTGATCTTACTTTTTATAATACTTCAAACCCCAAATGAGCAGCAGCATGATGATTAAGCAGAGAACAGAAGCAATATAACCAATCAGTTGTTGATAGGATTCTGCCGCCGTCATACCCCTATACAAACCGATAATCGACATAAAGCCTGTCAATCCGATGAACATGAGTTGATTGGTTCTAGGATTGACCAACTCATCATCTTCAAACTTTCTCACTCTCATTTCTCTAGTGAGGTAAACAATCACCAAAATAGAAGACAAGTTGATAATCACCAGAAGCAATTGGAAAACCAAGGAAAAATGTAAAAACTGACGAGATAGAAATAAATAAGTAGAGATCAGTACAGGTAACTGACCTAGGAACAATCTCGCAAGGAAGATGTTCCGTTTTTTAGCAAGAAAAGTTTTCATTTCTTTGCTCCTTTCTTTTTAATGATAGCAAAATAGATCATAACTGCAATCAGATAGGCTATGGTATAAAATAAATGATACCAATTACTCTCCCCAAGCGGAGACATGATTAGATACAAGATGAAAATGACAAGTATTTTTTTCTTCATAAGATTTCCTCTTAAATGTGTGCTTTATTTTAGTTGAGCTATATCCTTTACACTGCTAGTATAGCACTCATTTTGACCTTGGATCACTCAAATCATGAATGGTCGTCAAAACCTCCTAAATTGTAGAAAAGATGAAAAAAGCAAGCACGGAAAATATGCTTGCCCAAATAAAACATAACAAATTAAAATGCACTCATCTTTACTTCCCTTTTTTCTGATACATTCTCATAATAGCTAGGACGATAAATGCTACCCAGCTTGCTAAAACTAGAAGAGTGAGGCCTGTATGTAAGATTTCAGGTGTCCTTTCTATTCGGCTGATGAGACGGACTAAGGACACCACTGCCATCTGAATGAGGAGTAAGGATTCTGCCCTAACCAATGATGTCTGCTGATTTTCAACTGCATGTAAAAATGCTGGTAGCAATACACAGGTTGCAACAATTATAATCAGATTAGCTCCTGTACCTTCTCCCTCATTGACTAGAGAAAACATGAGAAGATTGGATAGGATAATCAGTACAGAACAAGCTATAAAATAAGATTTCTGGTTCATTTATTTTTCCTCGAATATTATAAAAAGTCAGGCTGGATAAGGACAAATCGTTGCAATGTTTTTCAACCTAAAATGCCTAGGTCCTCTTGTTCACACATTTTCTAATCAGAAGTTTACAGCAAATGAACCGCCAAAACCTGACGAAAGACTTGATCTTGACAGGTGGTATTGAGACTGGCATTGGGATAACTTTCCACAATCTTCATGACAGTATAGAGACCAACCCCTCGGTTCTCCCCTTTAGAACTAACTCCAAAGGAGAAGATTTTTGAAACATCTATGCCCTCTTCTTTGATGGAGTTTTCAATGATAAAGGTCTCCTGTGCTCCATTTTTTAAAAAGGCAATTGAAACGCGAGGTCGACTGGTCTCTAGACTAGCTTCAATAGCATTGTCACAAAGGATAGACACAATGGTTAGAAAATCAAGCAGGCTCATACTCTCGACTTGAATTTCCTCAGGAACTTCGACATTAAAGACAATATCCTTTTCTCTGGCTTTTATAAATTTTCCAGCTAGGAGACTTTTGAGGGCACGGTCACGAACATTCACCAATCTGCCCAGGTCATATTTATTATCCTGCAATTTTTCACTAGAATCCTTCAAGACAGAGTCGTAGACCTCTTTTATCTGCTCCATATCCTCCTCTTCAATACCCAGACGTAAGCTGGTCAAGAGGTTGGTGTAGTCATGACGAAAACTCCGCACTTCCTTGTAAAGTTCCTCTATATGCCGACTATAGCGTTCCATATCTCTGTAGCGCAAGGCCTGCTCTTGGTCCAATCTCTCATGGAGTTTGTCCTTCAAATAGGTATCCAGCTTCTTGATAATCCCCATAAAAAAGAGTAGATAAAACACTAGGATGAGATGGCGAACAGTCGTTGATTGAATACCTTGTTCATATTCAAAGAAAGACAGACTTTGCATCACTAGATAGTAAGCCCCCATTATCCAGTTAATCTTAGTCAGGGACTTTTGAAAACCTTTATCTAGAATCTCCTTTCTCAAGTTAGTGAAATCATAGTCCAACCATTTCAAAAAGACTAAAACTATGAAGCAAACGAATATCGTCATCAATAAAAAGATAGGATTGCTATCTTTATCTACAATTTCTTGTCCCCAAAATGGAAGCACAAAATAGGAGACCCCTCTATAAAAGAGATTCACCAATATCATTGGAAAGAGACCATAAAAGAAGAGGAGTTTTTTAGGAAGCCCTCTTAACAGTAAGAAAGACAAGCCGATGCCATACAAGGGTTCCATAAAATAAAATAGGAAACTATCTCCTACCATATAGCCAATCATTAAAAAAACAAAGGCCAACAGTATCTTAAAAAGAAAGGCTTTAAAAATCCTCTCAAAAGTGAGACTAATTCCATCCACCTTAAAGAAAATGACAATTTCTAGTCCATGAGTAATAAGTGTATACAATAATATCCAAGCAATATTCATAAACTCTCCTAGCTCAATGCAAGTTATTGATAGCTTCAGACACTTCCCTGACCTTATAACGCGCTATCATACAGCTTCCACCATTGGGAAAGTAAAGAAGTTTTTCTTTTTTATCCAAACGAACCACATTGGCAGGATTGATGAGAAAAGAGCGATGGCACTGCAAGAGACGGGGTTCCTGCTTGAGAACCTCCTCTAAACTCGCTGTAAATTCCAGCCTGTCTGTCTTGGTATAGAGAATAACACGATGGGCCCTGGGCGACGTTTCGAGATAGTAAACCTCTTTAAAAGGATACTGGAATTGGGCAAATTTTGATTTGAAGTAAAAGCAATCTTCCGCCAGACTCTTACTGTCTTGACTATTGGCATAGAGAAGAGCTGTCTCGATCCGAGATTCAAACTCCTCTGCCGACAAGGCCTTATCAATGTAGTCAAAAGCAGACACTTGGTAGCGAAAGGACAGGGGCATAAACTCCGAGTGAGTCGTCACAAAGACAATCAAGGCATACGGATCCCGATCCCGAATCTTTCTAGCCACTTCTAGACCCTTCATCTCCTCATTTCGAATCTCAATATCCAAAAAGAATAGCTGATGGGCCCCCTTCTCATGCACCTCTGCCAGCAATTGATCTGGCTTGCCAAAGACTTCAAAAGAACTGGGAATGATGTGATGTGCTTTCAAAAGTTTTTCAATCGTCGTTTCAATCCTAGCTTGTTGGGAAAAGTCATCTTCTAAAACAAATATTCTCATCTTCTTACTCTCCTTGTTTCAACCATTTTTGGCGAATTTCTCTATAACGACGCCTGGCATACTGAACAGCATATTGACCTTCTTCTCCAAGAAAGAGGGTCTTTGATTGGAGTTCCATGGATTTTACTCGTTCAAGGTTGACCAGACAATTTCGATGACATCTCGTTAAGCTTTCCCCATATTGTTTTTCAAGCTTGCTTAAATTTTGAAACAGATCAAAGCTAGCGTCTTCTGTAACAATCTGCACGGTATGAGCTTTCCTTGGATGCGTTTGGATGTAGTAGATATCCTTTATGTTTAATTTGAAAATTTCTTTCTCTTTTTGGATGATGATATAGCTCATGGATAAAACCTCCTGAAGAGAGGATACCATAAGTCTAGAAATCATTTTTTGCCAAATCCTAAACGGTTCTTAAAAATTCCTAAAGAGTCGAAGTTTTTTCAAAATAACTATGATAACCTTACAACTATTTTATCATAAAATCCCACTATTACCATTCAGGAAATTTCAATGACAATTAAAGATTTGAAAGTAAAAAATGAGTAAAAAGTGATAGGTTAGGATTATAGAAAGACAAAGGCTTAAAACAACTTTAAAACCATCACAAAGGAGGAATTCTCATGACGGATACAAACCCAATCAAAACTGCTCAGACACTGATAACTGAGTTAAACAAAGCTTACCAAGTCTGCAAACAGGCAACAGCTGATGATATCCGCTTTCAGGAGCAACTGGACAATATCCTCCGCTTTCTCTCCAAAACTGAGACAGTGGATAATCGATTCTTGATTGAGCTGGAAAAATTTTACCAAACTTCCAGTCTTCTCCTGGGCCTCAGTGCCCTCAATCCAGATGCTCCTACTCGCGACGCTTGGAGAGCTTATGACCGCTTCCACTTTGACCAAGTCAAAACCAAGTTGAGTCTCTACGGGCCAACCCTTATCTTGTAGTAACTAAAAAGAAGCTGAGACAGATTGAACTCAACTTCTTTTTTAGTATCATATAAGCAATGTTATAGTCAATGAAAATCAAAGAGCAAACTAGGAAGCTAGCCGCAGGTTGCTCAAATCATCGCTTTGAGGTTGCAGATAAAGCTGACGTGGTTTGAAGAGATTTTCGAAGAGTATTAGTCCTGCATCTGACGTTTCACCTGATAAGGGAGATACAAGATTTGCAAGACCAATCCAGCTCCAAGCAGGGCTAGAAGGGCTAGTTTTTCTTGGAGGATAATCAACCCAACTACCAGTTGAACCAATAAAACAAAACCAGTCAATCCTCGGACAACTGCCTGTAACCCTTTTTCCTTTTGCCCCTTGTCTAGCGGGAAAAGTTGGGTCAAATATTGATAATCAAAGGCATGATAGAGGGCCAGCAACTGGAAGAGTAAGAGATAGTTAAATAAAACCACCACTGCTGCGGCTATCCAAGCTTGCTCGATAAAGATCAACGCCAGCAAAGATAGAAAGAGGAGGCGAAGACTGAGGGCAAAGAGGTCTCCATTTCGCAGATAAGAACGAAGATAGAGGTTCTGCCAAATCTTGCTCGGCACCTTCTGGACTGCTTTTAGGATAAAATCTAGATAAGCTCGTCTCTTGACACTGTTTGAAATTCCCTTAACTTGGGTAAAGAGGGCAAAGAAGCGAAGCAAGAACTGCTTGCGTTTACTTTCTTGGGCAATCACATAGTCCCAGTCCAGATGATTTGCACTAAAAAACTTGCCAGCCTTTTTCTGAAACAAAAAATATTTCCCGACTCCCAACAGAAGAACATAGATACCAAAAACTCCTAAGCCTAAGCCCATGGCTAAAAATAAAGGAGCAAAAAATAGCAAAAAGAGAGTCTGTACACTAACCCAAAAGATGAAGGAAACTAAACTTTGCTTCTGGATATGTTCCCTTACTTCTTCTTCAGCTACTAAGAGAAAGAGCTTATCAGGCGCTTCCACATAGGTTGCTATTCCTCCCCAAAGTAAGAGTAAAACAGAGACAATCCCAATTAAACCTAGGATTGGTAAGTGATTTTCAGGAAAATGCTGGAGCAGCTGACTATACTGATAGGCTAGAAAACCTACTAAGACCAGTAAAAACAAAACAAAGTGATCATTGAGCACATAGCGCAGATAACCGACACACTCTTTACGAAAAGCCTGCTTTCGCTTTAGAAACAAGTCTTTCATCGGTCCTCCTCTTTGGTCAAAGCCAAATAGATATCATTGAGACTTGCTTGAGGCATAGCAAAAGCTTGTCTCAGCTCTTCAAGATCCCCTTTAGCTCTCACTTGGCCTTTATGAAGAATGACAAAAGAATCACACATTTTTTCAGCAGAGTCAAGAACGTGGGTACTCATGAGGATCGACTTCCCTTTTTTCTTTTCAAGATCCAAAAGCTGAATCAAATCCGAAATTGCCAAGGGATCAAGACCAAGGAAAGGTTCATCGACGATAAAGAGACTCGGATCCACAACAAAGGCACAGATAATCATGACCTTCTGCTTCATCCCTTTCGAAAAATGAACAGGAAACCAATCTAACTTCTGATCCAAACGGAACATCTTTAAAAGAGGTTCTACACGTTCAAAAGCTAGGTTTTGCTCAATTCCATAGGCCATGGCAACCGTCTCGATATGTTCTCTGAGAGTTAATTCTTCGTACAAACTAGGAGTTTCAGGAATGTAACCAATCTGCTGACGATATTCACGAGGATTGGCACCTAAGGTTAGCCCGTCAATGTTTATTTCTCCACTATAAGGTGTCAAAAGTCCAATAATTTCATTGATGGTCGTTGATTTCCCTGCACCATTCAAACCAATCAAACCGACCAACTGCCCACTTTCGACTGTAAAGGACACATCTTTCAAGACAGGGACATGAACATAGCCCCCTGTCAGGTTTTTAATTTCTAACATATTTTCTCCAAATCTGGTATAATGTAGCTATATTATATCAAAATTCAATACAGTAGAGGTAGATTTTATGTCAGATTGCATTTTTTGTAAAATTATCGCAGGAGAGATTCCCGCATCAAAGGTTTACGAAGACGATCAAGTTCTTGCCTTCCTTGATATCTCACAAGTAACACCTGGGCACACCTTGGTCGTACCAAAAGAACACTACCGCAATCTTTTAGAAATGGATGCTGCAAGCGCTAGCCAACTTTTCGCCCAAGTTCCAAAGATCGCTCAAAAAGTCATGAAAGCTACCAAAGCTGAAGGTATGAATATCATCGCCAACTGTGAAGAAGTTGCTGGACAAACGGTTTTCCATACCCATGTCCACCTCGTTCCTCGCTATAGTGCAGATGACGACCTAAAAATTGACTTTATCGCACATGAGCCAGACTTCGACAAACTTGCTCAAGTCGCTGAAACAATCAAAAACGCTTAAGGAGTCACTATGAAACTATCAAATTTACTACTTTTTGCAGGCTCTGCAGTCGGTTCATACCTCCTCGTTAAAAATCGCCAAGCCATCACTGAAGAAGTTCTAGATACTACTGATCGTGTTGAAGCCATTAAGGATGACTTGGATATCATCCAAGATAGCCTGCAAATTATCAACCAACAAAAAGAACTCATCAAGGAATATCAAAAAGATTTGACCTATAAGTTTAAAGTCCTGGAAAAAGATGTTCAAACGAGACTTGCTGTACTAAAAGAAATGCAGGAAACTGAAGAAAACTAAGGAAAGGGAAACTCCAATTTTCCTTATTTCCCCTTTAAATCCATTTGGGTTAGCAAATCCTAACAGACCAGGGAGGGCATGAAAATGAAACAGTTTTTTAAAGTCCTGACGCGGATCATCCTGATTATTTGTGGTGGCCTCTGCCTTCTTGCAGCCCTAGCATTTCTAATACTGGCCAATCTGTTCAAGGCCTCACCGAGTGACATCCGAGAAGGAAATGAAGCCTTAAAACAAATCTTCATTTCCCTTGACCTGCCTCCTGAGAAAGTAGAATCAAATGGAAGCTATCAATTCGAGGGTGGAGGCTTAGATTTTTATGTGACTTTCTCTGATGAGGTTGTCAATAGCCACCCAGTTCTAAAAGAAAGTCCAAATCTCACTAAAAACCGACTCAAAGTCTATGTCCTAAACACAGGAGATATTTCCTACCATTCAGTAGAAGACAACTTATTCAATCATGGTTTATCCCAATTTTTAGAGGAGGAAGGCGAGAAGTATTTCCGAGAAAATGGAAAGAAATCACATTCTTCTTACACAATTCTAACTTTAAATGATCTGGAAAGCATGAAAAAGGGGATCTCATTCTATGAAAAAGCTTTGACCTTGGTGGATATTCAGGATAATTCGGCAATTAAGCACATTGATACCATCACCATTAAAACTGGTAAGGAAGCGGAATTCAAGCAACTCATCCAGGAAATGGATGAGGCTGGCTTACTCACTCAAAAATATCAATAACAGACTAGTCTGAGAATGATTTCTCCCATGCTAAAATTCTAAAGATTGCACGAAAAAGAGCCCTCGGGCTCTTTTTACTTTATGCTTTATTCTCCTTCAAAGGCATCCTTAATATGGTCAAAGAAGCCTTTTTTCTTTGGATTGACTTTCAAATCACCTGCAGCTGCGAATTCTTTCAAGGCTGCTTTTTGTCGTTCGTTCAAGCCTGTTGGTGTTACGACATTAACAGTCACGTATTGGTCACCTACTGCACCACCACGAAGGCTCGGCGCTCCCTTGCCACGTAGGCGGAATTTTTTACCAGTCTGAGTTCCTTCTGGAATGACTAATTCTACATCACCATGAACTGTAGGGATATCTACTGTATCACCAAGTGCTGCTTGAACAAAATTGAGGTTCAAATTGTAGAAGATAGTAGTTCCTTCACGTTCAAATTTATCACTTGCTTCCACCGAAACTACTACATACAAGTCACCATAAGGACCACCATTAAAGCCGGCTTCACCTTGACCAGCTAGGCGGATTTGTTGACCTGTTTCCACACCAGCAGGGATTTTTACGTGTACGCTATGGGCTTGTTTTTCATGACCAGTTCCATGACAGGTTGTACATGGATCTTTGATTTCTTGACCACGGCCATGACAGACATCACAGGTTACTTGGCGACGCATCATACCAAGAGGTGTTTGGGTATCAACATTGATCACACCTGAACCATGACAGCGTCCACAAGTAACTGGACTTGTTCCAGGTTTAGCACCAGACCCATTACAAGTACGACAGCTTGCTTCACGATTGTATTTGACTTCCTTTTCTGTACCAAAAATAGCTTCTTCAAAAGTCAAATGAACGCGATACTGGAGGTCGTCACCTTGACGAGGGGCATTTGGATTACGTGATGCACCGCCACCACCAAAGAAGCTTGAGAAGATATCTTCAAATCCGCCAAAACCACCTGCTCCATCGAAGCCACCGAAACCGCCAGCACCACCAAAACCACCATTGGCACCCGCAGCACCATATTGGTCATAGGCAGCACGTTTCTGTTCATCGCTCAAAGTTTCATAAGCTTCTTGAACTTCCTTGTACTTGTCCTCAGCTCCAGGATCCTTGTTGATATCTGGATGATATTTTTTAGATAATTTCCGATAGGCTCTCTTGATCTCATCTTGAGATGCATTTTTCGAAACGCCCAAACGGTCATAAAATTCAGTATTGTTCATACAAGATACTAAGAGCGAACAGAAAGCGACTGAAATTTAGGAAACCGACAAGCAATCCTGATTTCTTAGGAGGCTTATCTAATTTCCAAGCTTTCCGCTCGAGTTCAATTTCCCGAACGCTCTTTGTTCCTTTCTATAATTTTCATGTAATCTTTAGAGGATGTTTTCTATACTTCGCTTCACTTGATCAAACTCTTGGTCCGATAGAGTAAATATCAAATCCTCTTCAGCATACTCGTTCTGTTCTTTAAAATAGTTGTCCGTATTCTCTGCCAACCCTAGACTAAGAATTACTTTTCTTGCAAACTCTTGGTGCGCAAAGCCTATAGCCGTAATGATTTGTTTATCTTGCACAAGAACTTTCGGTTGGAAATTTTCACGTGGCAGAAATTCAAAATAGTCAAAGAAGTTTTGCCAAATGCCACCTGTAAATTTCGTATCCTTCAACAAGCCTGCTTTCGCCAATAAAAGAGGCGCTGAAGAAATGGCTGCAATGAGGATATCTTGCTCACCAAGCTCCCTCAAAAACGAGATCAATTTCTCATCTTGTAGAGCAGGTCCAATGTTAACCATTCCTGGCAAAATCACACAAGAATAATCTTCTATACGGATTTGATCAAATGTTTTCGTCGGTTGACAGGGCAAACCATCCTCAGAGACCACCATCGAGTGATCTGAAGCGACATAATCAATCGTGACGTCAAAAGACAGAGCTAAAGTACTTGTTAAAGCGGTTATCTCATAAAGAGAAAAATTAGGATAAATGATACAAAGTACTTTTTTCATACGTAACATCCTCTATTTTACCGAAAAACAGAGGCTGGGTTGCAACCTCTGGATTTCTTCTTATCACTTAGTTGTTAAGCCGAATTGAGCACGCCCTAACCTCTTGGTGAAAAAGATAAATCTTCCTAGAAACTAAAGTTTCTGCGTCAGATTTCCTATTTTCACTGTGAGGTTTTAACGGGCTTTGCATCTTACTTCTCCGTAAACTCTCCGTCTACGACGTCATCGCCTGCGTTTCCTGTTGCTTGTGCGCCTTCTGCTCCTGCTTGAGCTTGTTGCGCTGCTGCGGCTTGTTCGTAGAGTTTAACGGCAAGTCCTTGAGCTTTTTCGTTCAATGCTTCAAGTTTTGCTTTCATTTCGTCCAAGTTGTTGTCTTCTTGGGCTTTCTTAAGCTCATCGAGGGCAGCTTGGGCAGCATCACGTTCTGTATCGAAGCCTTTACCTTCAGTTTCTTTGATTGTCTTTTCAGTCGCAAAGATTGCTTGGTCTACTTCGTTACGAAGGTCAACTTCTTCTTTACGTTTCTTATCTGCTTCAGCGTTTGCTTCTGCATCTTTCATCATGCGGTCGATTTCTTCGTCTGTCAAACCTGAGTTAGATTGGATAACAATTGTTTGTTCTTTTTGAGTTCCAAGATCTTTCGCTTTAACAGATACGATACCGTTCTTGTCGATGTCAAATGTTACTTCGATTTGTGGGATACCACGAGGTGCAGCTGGGATATCTGTCAATTGGAAACGTCCAAGAGTCTTGTTATCTGCTGCCATTGGGCGTTCACCTTGAAGAACGTGGATATCAACGGCTGGTTGGTTGTCTGCTGCAGTTGAGAAGACTTGTGATTTAGAAGTTGGAATTGTAGTGTTGCGGTCGATGAGTTTTGTAAAGACTCCACCCATTGTTTCAATACCAAGTGACAATGGAGTTACGTCAAGAAGGACAACGTCTTTAACATCACCAGTGATCACACCACCTTGGATAGCAGCACCCATGGCAACTACTTCGTCAGGGTTCACTGATTTGTTTGGTTCTTTACCAGTTTCAGCTTTAACAGCTTCTACAACGGCAGGGATACGAGTTGAACCACCTACAAGGATCACTTCGTCGATATCTGACAAGCTCAAACCTGCATCTGAAAGGGCTTGACGAACTGGAACTTTTGTACGTTCTACAAGGTCACGAGTCAAATCGTCAAATTTCGCACGAGTCAAGGTCATTTCCAAGTGAAGGGGTCCAGCTTCACCAGCAGTGATGAACGGCAAGCTGATTTGAGTTGAAGTCACACCAGAAAGGTCTTTCTTCGCTTTTTCAGCTGCGTCTTTCAAACGTTGAAGCGCCATCTTGTCTGTTGACAAGTCGATGCCGTTTTCTTTCTTGAATTCTGCTACTAAGTGGTCGATGATTTTTTGGTCAAAGTCGTCACCACCGAGTTTGTTATCCCCTGCAGTTGCCAATACATCAAAGACACCATCACCGAGTTCAAGGATAGATACGTCGAATGTACCACCACCAAGGTCGAATACCAAGATTTTTTCTTCTTTGTCAGTCTTATCCAAACCGTAAGCAAGAGCTGCTGCAGTTGGTTCGTTGACGATACGTTCTACTTCAAGACCAGCGATTTTACCAGCGTCTTTTGTTGCTTGACGTTGAGCATCGTTGAAGTAAGCTGGAACTGTAATAACTGCTTTAGTTACTTTTTCACCAAGGTAGTCTTCAGCATAACCTTTCAAGTATTGAAGAATCATAGCTGAGATTTCTTGTGGAGTGTATTCTTTACCGTTAGCAGAAACTTTTTCAGAAGTTCCCATCTTAGATTTGATAGAGATAACTGTATCTGGGTTTGTAACTGCTTGACGTTTCGCAGCGTCACCAACAATGATTTCACCGTTTTTGAATGACACTACAGATGGAGTTGTGCGGTTACCTTCTGGGTTTGCAATGATTTTGCTTTCAGTTCCTTCAAGAACTGCTACTGCTGAGTTTGTTGTACCTAAGTCAATACCGATAATTTTAGACATATGTTTTTCTCCTTAAATTTTATATTCTTTTTTTCTTTTTGATATTTTCCCTTAAGTGGTGGGGACGTGAGCAACTCCCTTCGGGATTTCATTCACTTATTTTTGAGCCTATTGTCTCAAAAATACCCCTGTTTCAGTAGCATGAGCTACTAAAACTTTCACCACGGCGGAAAATATCTGCTTTGCAAGCCTCCGACTTGCCTCTTATCTTTCTTTCATAGTTTAGTGTCGTTTCGGACAAGGTTTCTATTATGTTACGACACGAGGAGTCGAAATCACAGATTTCTGACTTATCGCCTAGTTATAGACCACTACCATAGCCGGACGTAGGATGCGGTCATGGAGTTTGTAGCCTTTTTGGAAGACTTGTGCGATGGTATCTGCTGGATGTTCGTCATCTGCTGGAACTGTTTGAATGGCCATGTGGTAGTTATGGTCAAATTCTCCGTCTGCTGGGATTTCTTCGATCCCTTCTTCTTTCAGAGCATGTACCAAACTTTCTTGGACCATTTCCAAGCCCTTCTTCACATCATCTGTCAACCCTTCGACGGCAAGGGCACGTTCGAGGTTGTCGAGTGATGGCAAGATAGCTTTTGCCAAATCTTGGCTGCGATAGCGTTGCAAGAGTTGACGCTCTTCATTGGCACGACGCTGAATGTTTTGCATTTCTGCGTGGGCACGAAGATATTTGTTTTCAAACTCCTCGGCACGTTCATTGGCCAAGTCCAATTCCGACTTCTCGGGAGTTGTTTCTTCTACTGGTTCAACAACTTCCTCTTCTTTTACTTCTTCATTTTTAATATCTTGGGCCATTTTCGCCTCCTTTAATGATTTCAATCTTAATTCACTTCATAGTGATTGCTACTGAGATAGCGGTAAAAATCCGTCAATTTCATAGTCAAAACTCGATTAACAACATTAAGTTGATTAACCAATTGTTGATAATCCAGATTGACCGGACCTATAATCGCAAGGATTCCAAATCCACGATAGGGAATCAGGAACTTACTGCTAATCACTGCTAAGTCAGCTAAACAGGATTCTTGGCTATCCGCAACTCGGACACTTTGCATCTGGTCACCAATCAGATTCTCTCGAATTTCCAAAGCAACCTTTTGTGGCTGATCAAAAAACTGATAAGCTGCTAGATTAACGAAATTCAAAAGATTGACTTTGCCAGAAACCACGATATTTTCATTGAACATTTCTTTGAAGATATGCTCAATAAGATCCATAACGTTATCCGTTGTTGTGAAGTAACGTTGGATAATTTGTGGAATCTCTGTCCGAATCTTGTAGTGAATATCCAAAACAGTCTGATCCAGGAAACGTTCTTGAATCATGGTCTTGAGGCGATTTAAATCCTCCTGCAAGAAATTTCTCGGAATCAAAAACTGACTGGTAACTGTTCTAGACTCATCAAGCGTAAAAACAGCAAGAGCTGTATGTTGCCCGAGGACAACAATATCAAAAGCTGTCAGCTTCTGCCTACTTGGTTCTACATCCAGCGCTACAACCGTACAACCACTCAAGTCTGACAAAATTTTCGTCGCCTCTTGAAGAATATCCTCTAGCTTGAAGAATTCTTGATCAAAGGCTTTTACAATCTCATAAACTTGATTTTCAGCTAAACGGTCAAAGGATAGGGAGTGTTTGACATAGTATTGAAAACCAGCCACACTCGGCATCCGACCACTGGAAGTATGAGCCTTTTCAAGTAAACCTTGCTTTTCTAGAGCTGCCATATCATTTCGAATGGTAGCACTACTTGAGTTGATAGACTCTTGCAAGGATTTGGATCCAACAGGTTCGTGCGTTTTGGTAAAGATGTCAATAATCAGATTTAAAAT
The DNA here is from genome assembly GCF_047460875.1 of Streptococcus infantis. Taxonomy (GTDB): domain Bacteria; phylum Bacillota; class Bacilli; order Lactobacillales; family Streptococcaceae; genus Streptococcus; species Streptococcus infantis_AA. The sequence goes on from NZ_JASHFI010000008.1 coordinate 77,717, forward strand.
ATTCTGCTGACGTTCCGTAACCATCTCGTCACTCCTCTCTGATAGATCTTTTTTAGCACTCGAGGCATCCAAGTGCTAACTTATGATTCTATTATACACCCTTAGAAAAGAATGTCAAGACAAAAACTCAAAAAATTAGCACTCTTTTGCCAAGAGTGCTAAAAATCAGTCTGAGGTCCTAGAAAATCATCTTACATTCTCAAGATATTTCTTTTTAAGTCTATAAAAACTATAGATTAGGTAAGAAATCATGAGGGCATAAAGAGCAAAAATAAGGAAGAAAGATTGAGAGAGACTTTCGCGAAACAAGCTCATACAAATAACTAGACCGCCAGAGATGGAAACTGTAGATGTACGAAGTCTAGATTTCACATCAGCCCATTGAAAACGATTGTCCATGAAAGATTGATCATTTAAATCTACATCACAAGTTGCTTTTCGAAAAACAGTATAAGAACAATTTTCCACAAATTCCCATGCTCTATCCTTAATACTTTGTAAATCTACCTCATTTTTTCTAAGGTAGCTAGTATTCCACACACGGTAAATCACATCATCTGGTCGGCATGGTTCAAAATAGAAAAAGCCAAAACGATTCGATTTAAATTTCCAACCTTTCAAATGCATCTCATGCAAATAATCTTCTACCTTATCCAAATCAAGAATGGTAAACATTCGAAATTGTACTTTGCTATTCATTGTCTAACCTCCAAATTAGAAAACATGCCTGGTCTTATTTATCAGATAATTCTTTCCACTTTTGAAACAATCTCCAAAAAATATAAGAAATCTGAATCGCAAAAACGATCAATAAAGTACAGTCTATGCTAACAATCAAAAACATTCCCCAACTGAAATAACCTCTTCCACTGAGTGACTTTGAGAAAACCGGTAGTAGCACTGAAAAGAGAAGCAAAATAGGAAGCATCCGCATTATTAAAATGCGCTTAACCATGGCTAACTTCCCGGCCGCGTCATTATAAATTTCAAACTCGGCATCCGACTCAACTCCAGAATAAAGCTTTCAAAAGTAGGAAAAACCATTAAAGTCTGTAATATGCTCCCAGCCACAGTCTTTATATAATTGTAAATAGGAATCTCTCTCTGACTTTTTCATAGGATAAAAGTCCAACTGATAAACCACCTGCTCCGGTTGGCACTTTTCAAAAGTATACTTAACCGCAACTACTAAGTTAGAATAACTTACTTCCTTAAGTTTCCAGCCCTGAGCATGCATTTCTCCGAGATAGAGAGCCTCTCTATCATAATCCGCAATGGTAGCAATTCTATAAACAACTTTCTTTTCCATCAAAGCTCCTCCCGACTATTTCTATAGAGCCGTTCAATACGTTTGACTTCGATTTCTAAAACTTTCTGACCCAAGTCAGATATCTGATAAATCTTTCGTTTTTCCTCTTCTCGAACAAAGGAAATCAAACCATCTTTTTCCATCTTTGACAGGGTTCCATACATGGTCCCAGGACTAATGGAAACCTGTGAATCTGTCATCTCTTTGACCTTCTGTGTAATACCATAACCATGGTTTTGCTTTTGCAGACAGAACAGAATATAAAATCCCGTTTCAGTCATGGGAAGGTAGACACGCCTAATCTTATCTGTTAATTCCATTTAACCAGACCTCCTATTTAGTTCGATATATCGCACTTCGTTATACAAAATATATCACACCTCGATACAAAATGCAAGAAAAAAAGATCGTCCTCACGGACAATCTTTCTGATTTATCATTAGTAAAGATCTAGGTAGTTGTCAATTTCCCATTGCGAAACGAAGGTCGCATAGCTTGCCCACTCGATGCGTTTGGCTTCAAGGAAGCTAGTATAGATGTGCTCACCTAGGGCTGCTTTAACCACTTCGTCTTCTGTCAAAGCTTTCAAAGCATTGTGAAGAGTTGATGGAAGGTCTGTGATGCCAGCCTCTTTACGCTCTTCAGCAGTCATAATGTAGATATTTTCTTCGATTGGTGCCGGCGCTTCGATTTTGTTTTCGATACCGTTCAAACCAACTTCTAAAAGAACAGCCATAGCAATATAAGGGTTTGCCATTGGGTCTACTGAGCGCAATTCCAAACGTGTTCCCATTCCACGAGTAGCTGGAACGCGGACAAGTGGTGAACGGTTACGACCAGCCCAAGCGATGTAAACCGGTGCTTCATACCCTGGAACCAAACGTTTGTATGAGTTAACTGTTGGGTTCATAATAGCTGTGTAATTGTAGGCGTGCTTGATCAAACCACCAAGGAAATAATAGGCTGTTTCTGACAATTGCATTCCTTTTGGATCATTTGGATCAAAGAAGGCGTTGTTCCCTTCATCATCAAACAAGGACATATTGCAGTGCATTCCTGAACCAGCGATACCAAATTTAGGTTTAGCCATAAAGGTTGCATACAAACCATGTTTACGCGCAATTGTCTTTACAACAAGTTTAAAGATTTGAATCTTGTCACAAGCACGAAGAACTTCATCATACTTAAAGTCAATCTCATGTTGACCTACGGCAACTTCGTGGTGACTAGCCTCTACTTCAAATCCCATTTTAGTCAAGACATTTACAATCTCACGACGGGTATTATCGGCAAGGTCTGTAGGCGCCAAATCAAAGTAACCACCCTTGTCATTCACCTCAAGAGTTGGGTCACCATTTTCATCAAGCTTGAATAGGAAGAATTCTGGTTCCGGACCAAGGTTGAAAGATTTGAAACCAACTTTCTCCATGTGATGAAGAGCTCGTTTAAGGTTGCTTCGAGGATCTCCAGCAAATGGCTCTCCTTCTGTTGTATAGACATCACAGATCAATCCTGCGACACTACCGTTCTCATCTCCCCAAGGGAAGACAGTCCATGTGTCCAGGTCAGGGTACAAGTACATATCTGATTCATTGATACGAACAAACCCTTCAATAGAAGATCCATCAAACATAGCCTTGTTTGACAAGACCTTGTCTAGTTGTTCATCTGTAGCAGGAATTTCGACGTTTTTCATTGTTCCCAAAATATCTGAAAACATGAGACGGATAAAGGTTACATTTTTTTCCTTAACTTCACGACGAATATCTGCAGCTGTGATTGGCATGGTTTTTCTCCTTATATATGACGACTTGCGGTTGCCTAACCGCGACCAAAAGGTGATTGTTGAGAAGCAAAGCGACTTTGTTGAAGAACCTCATTCCGAAGGGCTCGGCGCACCTCAGTTTGACTGACTGGTTTTTTAGCTTTCGCCTCACGTTCGGCATATTTTTTCTTGATAGCAGCAATGTTCAGACCTTCAGAGATATAATCCTTAATCTCAAGCAACCGATCCATATCATTTAAAGAATACATCCGACGATTACCTTCGTTGCGATCAGGTTTTATCAACTCCTGATCTTCATAATAACGAATTTGACGCGCCGAAAGATCGGTCAGCTTCATAACACTACCAATGGGGAAAACTGCCATATTGCGACGAAATTCTTTTTCCTTCATGTACACTTCCTTCTTTCTGTCTATTATAGTCTAAAAATATTCAATCGTCAATCAATAATGTTATATCTTGTGACATTATTTTGTTTTTTTCAGTAAAATGCTTCGTAAACGATCAATATCGTAATTTACAAGAATTGCTACAAAAACACCCATAAATGTTTCAAAAACTCGGGCAAATACGTACAAAACAGTCTCACCATTTGGAATTGATAAGGTAATAATCAACATAGCCGCAACTCCACCGATAACACCTGCTTTATTGTTCATGGCAACATTTGTCATAATGGTTAACATGGTACAAACGGGTACAACTAGGAGGGTTACCCAGAAGGCACCGTGAAAAAGATTATTTAAGAGAAAGAAAATCAGGGCATAAAAACCACCGATACTATTTCCGAGAATACGAGAAGTTCCAAAATGTACACTCTTATCAAAATCTTCTCTTAAACTAAAAACTGCAGTCAAGGCTCCAATCTGAAGTCCTTTCCAACCAAAAAAACCAAAAATCATAAGAACTAAAAAAACAGCGATCCCTGTCTTGAAAGTTCGCATCCCTAACTTAAACTTGGATTTATCAAATCTATACTTTTTAAAATAACTCATCATTTCAACTTTCTATCTCCATTTTACCATAAATTTACCTTTTTTTGAGAAGGGGAAACAATAAACTGAAGGAAATAAAAAAGAGAAGGAACTTAATCCTTCTCTATCTGATGATTCCACATTCTCTTTTTAGAACAAATATATGAAAGCTAAAGTCAAGAGACTAGCGAGTAAGCCCACTCCCCAGAAGAAGAAGTCGACCTTCCATTCACTCCAGACTTGCCCTTTTCCAGAAAAACCACCCAGTTCAAAATGGTGATGAACAGGTGTCATCCGGAAGATACGCTTACCTCCACTCAGTTTAAAATAGCTGACCTGCATCATGACAGATGTCGTTTCAAAGACATACACTAGACCGATCAATAGAAGAGTCCACTCTTGGTGAAGGGCCATGGAAATAGCAGCCAACATTCCTCCAAGTGCTAAACTTCCAACATCCCCCATAAAGACTTTAGCTGGCTTGTGGTTAAAGACGAAGAAACCAAGTAAGCCACCAATCATGGCTAAAATCACTAACAGGATATCGAACTGGTTTTGCACATAAGCAATCACTCCGTAGGCAGATAGGCTAATCACTACCGAAATACTAGCCAAGCCATCAATCCCATCAGTCAGGTTAACTGCATTTGAGAAACCAACCAACCAGAAGAGGGCAAAGAGAATGTAAAGAACACCTAGATGCAAGGGATAACCAAATACATTTAAGATATCTCCACCTCTTTCATAGAAGAAATAGAAGATAACCCCTCCGACTAGTTGAAGCAAGAGTTTTTGTTTTGGATTAAGCCCTTCATTGATTTTGCGAAATACCTTGAGGAAATCATCCAAGAAACCAACCAAACCATACAAGACTAGGATAAATAGAATCATCCCTAGATTGTTGGTCAATTGATTGGTCAAAAGTGCAAATACAAAGCTGACTACAACTCCTGTTACGAGAAAGACAAGCCCTCCCATGGTTGGTGTTCCTGCTTTTGCTTGGTGTTGCTTGACATCCTCATGCATCTGTTGACCAGTAATTTGTGCTTTTCGGTAAAAACGGATAAAAGCTGGAATCCCGATAACTGTAAGAATAAAGGCAGATATTCCAGCAAAGATAGAAATAAGCATTCTAATCTCCTAATGTTATTTTTATTTTCTCGATATCTTTTAAAGCTGTATGGGCACGAACGCTTTGTTGTTTGACAGTCTGACCTGTCCCCTCAAATTCAACTTCGATATTCAACCACTTGGCAAGGGTTTCGATATTTTTCTTAGTCCAACCGTATAAGTCAGGCATCTCCTCTACCTTATCAGACAGAAGCAAGATTTGCTCGTTAGCATCCAGATTTGTCCCTTCTGCTACAGAGCTTTCCTTGATTTTTGTCCCTGAACCGATAACAATCGGTTGGACAAGGTTACGACGTAGCTCCTCCGCCAAATCTCCAGGACTATAATCCTTCATTTCTGGCATTGCATAACTAGTTGTAGTTGTCACTTGGTCCAAATTCTTGGCTGTAGATTGAAGATTGAGCGTTTCTTTCATGGCCGAAGCTCTTTCCAAGATAGGGTTTGCAAATTCTCCTAACGGAATCCCAGAATAATGTTCCGGTTGTTGAACTGTCACATAGAGGATAAAATCTGGATTTTCTGCGGGATGCATAGAGACAACTGAGAAGATATAGTTTGTTTCCCCTCGCAGGTAGCCTCCATTTTTCTCATCTGCAATCTGAGCTGTTCCTGATTTCAAGGCAACATTTTGTCCTGGAACATTGATTGTTCCCTTACCAGTACTGTGATTGTACATAGTACCATAGGTAGGATCTGTACCTACCATAACCATATGATCTCTAGTTACACTTGCTGCTTCTTTAGAGACAGGATTTCCCACAACTTCTTTTTGTGATTTACGAACAGTCTGGTCATTTGGATCATAGAGAGCACTGATAAACTTAGGCTCCAACATAACACCATCATTAGCAATCGCCGTAAAGGCACGAAGCATCTGAGTTTGTGTTACTGAAATCCCTTGACCAAAAGAACTCATGGCAATATTGACAATGTTATCCTCAGGGAGTTGTCCAGCGTATTCATCAGTCATACCAAAACGAGTTGGAACTCCAAATTTGAAACGACTGAGATAGTCTAACCAAGTGGCATCCCCCATTTTTTGCTGGAGCAAGGTCATACCGACATTACTCGAGTGAGAAAAACCTTGTGAGAAGGTCATCATACTTCCTGATGACAAGCCATCATTCACATCCCAGTCCTTAATAGTTGCATCTGCTATTTTTAATTCGCTACTATTAAAGTATTCTCCACCAGGGAAGGTGTTGTTATCTATAGCTGCTGCTAAGGTCATGACCTTCATGGCTGAACCTGGTTCATAGTTACTTTGGTAAAGGATATCACGCCAGACAAAGTCCTCTGTAATCCCTTCTTTGGTATCAGCATCAAAGGTCGGTCTTTGAGTCGTGGCCAGAATTTCTCCTGTCTTGGCGCTAACCAAGGTCGCAGTCATGTACTTGCCTTTCACTTTTTCCTGGAAGGCATCCATTTGGCTTTCCATAAAGGATTGCAAAGGACTAGATATTGTCGTGTAGACATCTTTTCCATCTACGGTTTGTTGAGTGACTTGTTCCGTACCAGGAACGATATTACCTAGACGGTCTTTTTCATAGGTAATAATACCATCTGTTCCTGCTAACAAGCTATTCAAGGAGCTTTCAATACCAGATGTTCCAATAAGACTCTTTGAACCATCTTCATTTTCATGGAGCTGAGCTAGACCAATGAAGGATGAAGCAAATTTCCCATTTGGATAACTTCGATTGGGGCTTGTGGTAAAATCCACTCCCTCAACCTTGGCAGCTTCTAGATCCTTTTTTATGGACATCATATTTGCGTAGGTAATCCCATTTCCTTTAGTACCAAAGGAAACCTGTTTGAGATTGGGTTGAGAGAGTTGATCTTTGACGTAGGTCTCCTCCATATCCAAGTACTTATGGAAAATTTCGGCTACCTTATTGTACTGAGATTCCTCAACATATAGAATATCTCCATTCGCAGACTTATAATCCTTATCAATGACCGCATAAACATTATAGGAGGTTGCATCTTCTGCAATCGGAGTTCCATTACGATCATAAATGGTTCCCCTCTTAGCAGGGACTGTTCGAGTTGTTTGATGAACCTTATATGCTTCTTTGACCAGGTCAACACCAAACTTCTTTCCCGTACCAATAATCACCGCAAAGTTAACCAAAAAAACAGCAAAGAGAATGACAGCCAAGAGACTAAGGCTTTTTCCAACTCGTCTGCGGTTTTCTAGAGGAGTTCTGCGATTCTTAATGGCAAAGTGTACTATTTTTTCTTTCCATGTTTTCATATATTACTCCGCCGATCGGATATTTCCATTGTTTAATTGCAAGTCTTGCGAATCCGCGACACCCGCCAGACGTTCTGAGCGAATCAATTCATTGACTTCTTGCTTAGCGTCGTCCAGCTCCGTCTTTTTCTCCTCAATCTGTCTGTTGACAGTTGTCAAATCACTTTGAACTTGCAGGAGCTTGGTTTGCATATAGACCACACTGATGGCTAAGACAAGGGCTGTAATGGCAATCGAAAGGTAAAAGGCCTTCTCAACACGTGAAAATCTCTTGATACGAGCTTGCAGCAATTGGCTCGTCGTTTCTCTTTTGTCTACCATTTTATCCCCTTACTTGTGAATTTTTCTAGCTACTCGTAGCTTGGCTGAGTGGGAACGATTATTGACCTCCAACTCCTCCTTGCTTGGTAGAATTGGTTTACGAGAGACTAATTCCATCTTGGGCTTGAGCTCATCTGGGATGAAAGGCAAGCCTTTTGGCACTTCCACTGTTGAAGCTTCCTTGAACAATTGCTTGGTCAAGCGATCTTCTAGCGAATGAAAGGTTATGACTGAGATTCTTCCGTCCACTGCTAGTAATTCCATAGCTTGTTGGATTGACTCGTCTGCAGCCCCGAGTTCATCATTGACCTCGATACGGATAGCTTGGAAAATTTGCTTGGCAGGATGACCTTTTTTCTTGAGTTCCTTGGCAGGCTTGGCGGACTTGATAATCTCGGCCAATTCTGTCGTTGTCTCAATAGGTTTCAACTCACGTGCCTGTTCAATCTTTCGAGCAATCTGCTTGGAAAACTTATCTTCTCCATATTTGAAAAAGATTCGTACCAAGTCATGATAGTCATAATGATTGACAACCTCATAAGCTGTCAAACTAGCTTCCTGATTCATCCGCATATCCAGTGGCGCATCCTTCTTATAAGAAAAACCTCGCTCACGCTGATCCAATTGCGGGCTCGAAACTCCCAAATCATAACAAATGCCATCAATTTCTTCTACACCTGCTTCCTGCAAACGTGCCTGCAAATGACGGAAGTTGTCCTTGATGAAGGTGACCATTCCTTTTTCGATATAAGGTGCCAGACGTTTTTGCGCGTTGTCAATGGCGTTTTGATCTTGGTCAAAGGCATACAAATGCCCCTTCTCGCTTAATTTACTTAACAAATACTCGCTGTGGCCTGCTCCACCCAAGGTCGCATCAACGTAAACACCATCAGGTTTTACATCAAGCATATCAATGGTTTCATGGAGCATGACCGTTACATGATGAAATTCTTTAGTCATATCTTATCTATTTTACCACAATTCTGACTAGCTTGCACTCGCTAAAGCAAAAACCTTCCTTGCTACTTTATCACTTGTATTCAGCAGATGACTCAGCAACCTGAGCTAGTTCTATGCGTTCTTGGGGATTAAAGTGTTGATGAATAGCCTCTGCTACTGCTCTTGGTATACCAACGGTGACAATCTCATCCACGCTGGCTTCCTTGATTTTTGTCAGAGATTTGAAATATTTCATCAAATTCTGCTTGCGTTTGGGACCTAAACCTTCAATCCCATCTAATTGAGAGGAGAAGGAATTTTTAGAGCGCAGTTGACGGTGGAAAGTGATAGCAAAACGGTGCACCTCATCTTGGATGCGTTGCAAGAGGAAAAATTCCTGAGAATTACGAGACAGCTCTACCACCTCAAGCGGATCTCCAAAGAGCAATTCGTGGGTTTGGTGCTTATCATTTTTTTGCAGACCTGCAATGGGAATATCCAAGCCTAGCTCTTCTTGGACAACCTGCTTAGCAATATTTACCTGACCTTGTCCTCCATCAATAACGATTAAGTCAGGCGGTGTCAAACCATCTCGTTGGACCCGTCCATAACGTCTACGAATAACCTCTCGCATACTTGCATAGTCATCTGGTCCGACAACAGTTTTTATCTTGTACTTGCGGTAATCCTTCTTGCTCGGTTTACCGTTAATAAAAACTACCATGGCAGAAACTGGACTAGTCCCCATGATATTGGAGTTATCAAAGGACTCGATGCGAACTGGGGTTGGAATTTGTAGAAGTCGTCCCAAGTTTTCAATGGCACCTTGAGTCTTTTCAACTGATTTCTCTAATAGATTAAACTTCTGCTCTAAACTAACACGCGCATTTTTGATAGCCAGATTAACCAGTTGCTTCTTCTCCCCTCGTTGGGGCTTGAGAACCTTTGTATCTACCAAAGCCTTGATAGCTTCTTCGTCAATATCTTGAGGGATCAGGATTTCATTGGGGATCAGGTGAGATTTCTCCTGGTAAAACTGCCCCACATAGGTCAAGAAATCCTCATCAGGATCGTTGTAATAAGGAAAGAGATTAACATCGCGTTCAATCAGTTTACCTTGACGGACAAAGAAAACCTGAACACACATCCAACCCTTATCCACGTAGTAACCAAATACATCACGGTTTTGGAGGTCTTTAGCCATGACTCGTTGCTTAGTCCGAAGGGTGCCAATGGCCTGAATCAAATCACGGTATTCCGCTGCACGTTCAAACTCCATACTTTGAGCTGCTAAAGCCATTTTACTCTTGAGGTCATCGATAATCTTATCATCCTGACCTTTCAAGAAGTCAGAGACTTCTTGAGCCATGGCTTTGAAATAAGCCTCGTCTTTCTTACAAATGGTGTGAGCCATGCACTGGCCGATATGGTAATAAAAACAGACCTTTGATGGTGAATTGGTACACTTGCGAAATGGGAAAATCCGATCCAGAAGTCTCTTGATTTCATTAGCTGCACCGACATCAGGATAGGGGCCAAAATAGAGACCGCCGTCTTTTTTGACCTGACGAGTGATAATTAGTCGAGGATAGCGCTCATTTGTAATTTTAATAAAAGGATAAGACTTGTCATCCTTGAGCATAATATTGTACTTGGGCTTATTTTCCTTGATCAGGTTGATTTCCAGAAGAAGGGCCTCGATATTGGACTCCGTGACAATAAACTCAAAATCTACAATCTCAGACACCAGGGCTTCTGTCTTGGTATCATGGCTCCCACGGAAGTAGGACCGTACACGATTGCGTAGATTTTTGGCCTTTCCTACATAGATAATCGTACCGTTTTTATCTTTGTGAATGTAACAACCAGGGCTGGTCGGCAAGAGCTCCAGTTTTGATTTAATCAAGTTATTCATAGTTCCATTATAGCAAAAAGCTCCCCTCATTGCTTACATCAGGGAGCTCTATTTTTCGTTTGAAAATCACTTATTCTCCAGACTCATATAGTTCTTGAACTGCTTGAACATCTTGAGTCTGAATACCATAATAAGAACCTGCTGGTTGCATGACTGACACTTCATTAGTATGTTCCAAGCCAATGGCATGACCTAGTTCATGCTCTGCTGTATGCATGATACGATCATAGCTATAGCCATAGTTTGGATTAGATAGATAATAATGATTCAAACGAACTGTTACAGAAGTGAATTGTTTGGTAAGGAGATTTGTCTGACTCTCCGCCTCACCGGCAACAGATGTGGAACCATCATTCATTTCAGTCGCAAAAATAGTTGCTTTGTCAGGTTCTGTCACAACCACAAAATTAAAAGCACCAGTCTGATTCCAATTGGTAATAGCCTCAACGTAAGCCTTTTGAAAGGTTGCATCCATTTGAGGATCAATATAAATTGTCGCCTGTGCTTGGGGCCATTTTACTCCTGAACCTTGATGATGATCGGTCTGAGACAAGCCTTGCAACTTACCAGTTTCTTGCCATTGATGCCAACCTGCTTGACCAACTTGAACAAGTTGCCCCGCTTGATTGAAGACACCAGACAAATCTCCCGTCACATACCAGAGAATCCCTAATGCAATGAGAATTAAGACTACAAGAGTCCACACAAGGCGCCAGAACATGCGCCAAATCTCTAGTAACAATCGACATAGAACACGTATAATCCAGAACATGATTTCCCGCCTTTCTAAAAAAAAAGAATCCACCTTTAAACCATGGATCCCCATTCTAAAGATAGATTTCTTATTTTACTTTAGTAAGCTGAAAGAAAACTAAAACTAAGACAAGCGTTCTTCCAAAACAAAATCAATTGGCAAGGTAACCAAAAACCGTTCCAATTGTTTTTCCCAATAATACCACTCATGGTTGCCTGGACTATGACTATAAGAAATATCAAAACCAAGTTTCTTGAGATTCTTCACTGCTAGATTATTAGCAACATACAAGAAATCTTGCTCCCCGCACCAAACCCAGAGTTTTGTCTTTTTGTCTGACTTTTTAGCAAGGGTTTCAAGTGAGTAAGGGCTATTCACCCAATCATTAACTTTACCAAAAACACCTCTCCAGTAGGCACGCGTCCCTAAATCTTGACTCTCAGGAGAAAACTCCTCGAAACTAAGTGCCCCAGAAAAGCTAGCGGCATGCGAGAAACGGTCAGTTGACAGTGCCAATTTGAAGGAACCGTAGCCTCCCATTGATAAACCAGCAATGAAGGTTTTTTCTCGCTTGCTTGTCATATTAGGGAAGAAGCGTTTGAGCACCTTAGGTAGTTCTTCTGCTAGAGCTGTATAGTAGTTATAGCCATACTGAGTATCCGTGTACCAGCCATTACATGTATTTGGCAGAACAACAATCAGATTGGTTCCTCGCACCAAGCGCTCTACGTTGGTCCGTTTAAGCCAACTGTTATGATTTCCTGACATCCCATGAAGGAGATAGAGAACAGGGATATCTGTAGAGTCTGGTTCTGTCACCCGAGATGCATCAGGGTAGAGAACATTTACACCCCACTCCATATCTAAAACTTCTGAGTAATACTCAATCTTCATTACTGCCATAACTTGCTCCTTATACACTTAAGATAAGAAAAAGCCGAAACTCGACTTTCTCTCTTGCTATTTGATCCTATTTTGCTTCCATGACTACTGGCAAGATAGCTGGGCGGCGCTTGGTTTGGTCAAAGAGGAACTTGGCCAAATTATCACGTACCTTACCTTTGAGGTCTGCCCAGTCAAATTCCTCACCTTGGAGGTAGTCTTCAACCGTTTGGTTCACCAACTCTGTACTTTCACGCAAGATATCACGGCTCTTCTTGAGATAGACAAATCCACGCGTGTGCACTCGAGCTCTAGCAATGATTTTTTTCTCACGACGGTTAACAGTGATAGCCACGATGAAAATTCCATCCTCTGACAAGACCTTACGGTCACGAAGAACGACATTCCCAACATCTCCGATAGCATTCCCGTCAATCAAGACATCGCCTGCTGTAACTGCACCAGATGGGACAAAATCTCCATGCTCATAAGACATGGTTGTGCCCTTTTTAGGGATGAAAATCCGTTCTGGCAACATGCCAACTGCCATAGCAGCTCTGGCATGGGCATCCAACTCACGATATTCACCCTGGATTGGGAAAAGATACTTGGGTTGCAAGAGATTGATCATCAATTGAAGATCACGCGCATTTCCGTGTCCAGACACTCGCAAACTTTGGGTAATGGTTTTAACCACACCTCCAGCTTGGTAGATCATATTTTCCACACGCGCCATCATAGCCTCTTTGGCAATCGATGGTGTTGTAACGATATAGACCAAGTCTCCTTCCTTGATTTCAACATAACGGTGACGGCCGATCGACATCTTACGTAGGCCGTTAATTGGTTCCCCCATTCGACCTGTCTCAAGGATAATCAACTCATGGTCTTCAAATTGGGACATTTCTTTGGGCTTAATCAACAGTCTTTCATTTGCCAGAGATAGTTTTTTAAGGCGAATGGCTGTGCGGACGATATTTTCAATATCAAATCCAGTCAAAACAACACGACGTCCTGTCTCTGCAGCAGCATCAAAGACTTGCTGAATGCGAGAAAGGTTACTTGCAACAGCAGCTACAATGATACGTCCATCCCAGTCAGAGACGGTTTGCGTGATTTCTACACCAACTTCATTTTCACTGGCTACTTGGATATTGCTATCTGCATTGGCCGAGTCACTAAGCAACGCCAAGACCCCTTCGCGACCAATCTCTGCCAATCGACTGAAGTCAGTTGCATAGGATTCACTAGCTGTTTGGTCAAACTTGAAATCTCCTGTATAAACAACATTTCCTTCAGACGTTTTTAAGACCACACCCAAACTTTCTGGGATAGAGTGGGTTGTACGGAAGAAGGATACTACCGTTCCACCAAAATCAATCTCTGTATTTTCATCAATCACATGGAAATCATCAAATTTCTTGACACTGTCATTTCCCTTAACAAAGAGTTTAGCCAGTTCGATGGTTAATTCTGAGCCAAATACAGGAACCTTAGCTTCTGCCAAGAGATAAGGAAGGGCGCCAATCGCATCCGCATGCCCGTGTGTTAAGAAAATCCCAGCAATACGGTCGCTATTTTCAAACAAATAGTCCATATTTGGAATAACGACATCGACACCCAACTGTTCATTCTCAGGATATTTCAAACCTGCATCTAATACAAAAATCGAGTCGTTAATTTCTGCGATGTACATGTTTTTCCCATTTTCACGCACACCCCCAAGTGTTGTTAATTTAATAGTATTCATTTTTCCTCCGAATAGTCACTTCAACTTGTTTGTAGAGCTTTAAAAGCTCTCTTTTTCTGAAAGCCCAATTCACTTTCAGCCGAATCTTTTCCATTCATTATACCATTTTTTTACTAATTTTCAAAATGAATCTCACACATAATCCGACTTCAACCATCTGTTTTTATCTTATAATTACAAGATGACTAAATCCCAACCAATCCATCAGATTACCTCGATTCTTCAACTACTTCGACAAGATTAACAAGTACTTCTCGGCCAAAGTAGCTTCTATTTGCTCCCAAAATCCTTATCCTCCATCAACCTTTATATCACACACTTTTAGACATAAGCTTCTAATTAAAATCAGCATGGCAAGCAACTTTATCTCTTGTTCCAAAAATCATACATATCCAAAAGCATCCCCTGAACAAAGATAAACTCACTTCAATCCTTTCCCCTGTTAGGGTTTGTAATCTATCAGAAATTTCTTTTCCACTTCTTTCTCCATTCTCTACTTCAACTAACTTCCACTTGAGAGCAAACAAAAAGAGTCAGCAAGCCAACTCTTTCTATCCCTATTCACTTTTTTCCATTAAGAAATCATAGATTTCCTGGACTGTTCCAAGCGCCATTATTTCTTGCTCTTTGACAGTTTGTTTCAGTTTTTGATAAATCTGACTTTCAGCCATATCACGCTTTTCAGCCTCTTTATTCACCCTCATGACACCATTTTCAATAGTCACAAAGCCAAGCTCTTCAAAAATCTGAATCATTTTGACTAATAGAATTTGCTCAATCTTGAGATAGGCCGCCAAATCCTTGAGTTTATAGCGAATATCAAACTCTGGGAACCGATAGATGGTTTTATACAATTTTGCAAACTGCTCTCTTGTGCCATAGCCCGTCAAGTAGTAAGCCTTGGCTATATCATTTTTAAAGTAAATAGCAGAAAAATCCTGCTCCTGACAGATTTTCTTAAGAAGGGATAAATCTTCAGGAATATTTTTTATGACAATAGCTGAACAAGAGGTTACATCAGGTAACTCTTGCCTAAAGTCCAAAATAGGTACCCCTTCTGGTAATAGGGCATTCTTGCCACGGATGTTAAAGAGCTGGACACCTTCTACACGGGCGTCAACCATCATCAACTGCAAGGTTGTTTGACCATTCCACTGGTTGACAGAGAGAGTCACTGCCAATTCCAGTTGCTTGGTCTGTGAGAATTCAGTCGCCCATTTTCCTTGACCAAAAACGACCACCTCAAAACTAGCCTCACCTTTGGAAATTTTCAGCTTGAGATGAGCATTACCAGCTCCCATAACGCGAGCATTCTCAACTTGAAAATCTCGAATATAGAAGATAGGTTTTTGGTTTTCCATCCCAAAAGGAGCTAGACGTTCAAAACTTTTCACCGTCTCCAAACTCAAGGCCTCTAAATCCAGTTCTTCGTCTAAAAATAGATTGTTTTTACCTTGAGCATCTGCGCCTTTTTCTCGGATATAGGCTTCCAAAAGATCAGATAAGGCTTCCAACTTATCCACTTCAAGGGTCATACCAGCAGCACCTGCGTGACCACCAAAGGCGATAAACAGTTCTCGATGCGGATCCAAGGCTTCAAAGATATCGACTGCTTCAATGCTTCGCGCACTCCCCTTGGCTCGTCCATCTTCGATATTCAGCACAATGACTGTCTGACCTAGTTCTTCAAGCAAGCGCCCAGCTACAATTCCAAGAACACCTGGATTCCAGCCTTCCTTAGCCAAAACTTGAACACTTCTCTCAGGATCTACCATGCCTTTGGCTTCATCGTAAATCGACTGAACAATTTCCTTACGTTCTTCATTCTTTTGATGAATCAAAAGGGCGATTTCATGCACTTCCTCATCGTCAAATCCAGTCAACAAATCAATAGCTGGATTGGGATCATCCAAGCGTCCAAGGGCATTTAAACGAGGTGCTAACTGAAAACCAACCGTCTCTTCTGTCACATCGCTACTCGAAATCCCAGCGATTTCAAACATTTCCTGCAGACCCATTCGTTGAGTGTTGCGCAAGACCTCAAGACCATACTGGACCATGATACGATTTTCGTCCGTCAAGCTGACCATATCGGCAATTGTACCGATAGCAACCAAGTCTAACATCTCAACCTGCACTTCTTCCAAAAGAGCACATGCCAACTTAAAAGCGACACCACAACCTGCTAAATGTTTGAAAGGATAGTCCGCCCCTGGATGTTCAGGATGGATAATAGCATAGGCATCTGGTAAAACTTCAGGCATAGAATGGTGATCGGTCACAATGACGTCCACTCCCATAGACTGAGCTAAATCAATGGCTTCATGCCCCACCACACCATTGTCCACCGTCACAATCAAAGACACCCCCTGCTGTTCGATGAAATATTTGTAGACACTGGCATTTGGACCATAACCATCCGTAAAGCGATTGGGAAGATAAACAAGACACTCGGCACCTAACTGCTCCAAACTTTCCTTGACAATGGAAGCCGAAGTCATCCCATCTGCATCGTAGTCCCCGTAAATGAGAATCAACTCCCCTTGCTCAATAGCCTGACGAATCCGTTCTACTGCCTTTTCCATATCATGCAGAAGGTAGGGATCATGCAAATCCTCCAAAGAAGGTTCTAAAAATTTTTTCAGACTGGTCTCATCCTTGATACCTCGTTCAAATAACAAACGAGCTACTTCAGGGCCCAAACCAGCTTTCTTAGCGATCTTTGTAAAATCCGCATCCTCAACTTGCGGAGCAAATTGCCAATTATAAGTAGGAATTATCAAAAAAATCATCCACTCTTTCTTACGATTCTATCGTTTTATTATAACATGATTTTCAGATTTTCTCCTCTTTATTTTCTTAACTCTTTCAATCAAAATCCCAAAAACCCCCTGTCTCATCAAAGTAAAAAAATCTAAACAACCCGTCAATAACTCTATCTCTTTTCAACAAGACGTAGCCAAAATTTTAAAATGTCTCCTCTTTATGCTAGACTAGAAATATGGAACATCATTTTAATCATCGAGCAGAATCATTTGATTCTCCAAAAAATCAATTTCTGGCCGATCTTGTTTGCCAGCAAGTAGAAAAACAAGTGCCTGATTTGTCGAACAAATCAATCCTAGACTTTGGAGGCGGAACTGGCCTTATCGCCCTTCCCCTTGCCAAACAAGCTAAATCAGTGACCTTGGTTGATATTGCGGACAAGATGCTTGCACAAGCTCGTCTCAAGATTGAAAGTCAAAAACTTGCAAACCTATCCTTGATTCAACAGGATTTATTAATTGAACCACTTGAAGAAGAGTTCGATCTTATTATCGTCAGTCGAGTTCTTCATCATATGCCTAATCTTGATGACAGTCTATCTATGTTCAAGGAACATTTGACTCATGGCGGACAACTCTTTATCGCTGATTTTACTCTACCAGATGGAGAGACACACGGTTTTATCATTTCTGAACTTGAAGAAAGTCTCAGCCAACAAGGTTTCTCGGAAATAACAAGTCAAATACTCTACAGCTCAGACCATCTCTTTCTCCATAAACCTTCCCAATTATTTCTTATAAGCAGCAAGAATATTTAGCCCTTAGAGTAACAGACAAGCCCTAAAAACAAAGCAATGCTAATCTTTACTCAGCTTTTGCATTTTCCCAATAGATAAGGTATAATAGTTGTATTGTCTTTTGGGGTCGTTACGGATTCGACAGGCATTATGAGGCATATTTTGCGACTCGTGTGGCGACGTAAACGCTCAGTTAAATATAACTGCAAAAAATAACACTTCTTACGCTCTAGCTGCCTAAAAACCAGCAGGCGTGACCCGATTCGGATTGCTCGTGTCTGATGACAGGTCTTATTATTAGCGAGATACGATCAAGCTTCGTCTAGCAGTTTGATAAGAGATTTATAGACTCGCAGTTTCTAGGCTTGAGTTATGTGTCGAGGGGCTGTTAAAACAATACATAACCTATGGTTGTAGACAAATATGTTAGCAGGTGTTTGGACGTGGGTTCGACTCCCACCGGCTCCATTATATTAAAAAACGTTGATGATCTCAACGTTTTTTCTGTCCTCATACAAGTTTACAATGTTACATCAAGATACTTAAAAGATGTCAACATTAAGTTTTCTTCTATAGAAAATAACATATACATTGAACAGCTATTCAATTGAATTTTTAGCATTTCAAAGATCTGTAAGACTGACATTTCACCATTCTCCTAATCTTTATCTATCAAAAAAACCGTAAGAATTTCTTCTTACGGTTTTTCTAGCAAACTCATAGAATCAAGATTCTCAAATTTGCTTTATCAGAGTAATGTTTTACTCTTCTTCCTTGCGTTTTTTAGCGAAGAGAAGTCCACCTGTCGCTGCTGCAAGTAGTGCTAGACCAACTGAAGCGTTAGATTGCTCTGTACCAGTATTTGGCAATTCTTTCGCTCCAGCTTTCTTAGATGCTGGGTTAGCAGATGACTCTTTAGTTGCTTCTTTCACTGTCTTCTCTGGTGTCAAGACTGCTACTGAACCATCTGGGAAGGTTACTGTCGCTGTACCATCGTTGCCTACTTCTACCTTGCTTGCTGTTGGGTTAGCTTTCTTAACTTCGTCAG
>NZ_JASHFI010000009.1:0-96020 GCF_047460875.1 Streptococcus infantis
AAGTTGTCTAAAGCTCTCTCCTTTCTTTCTTAATTCATATATTTGAACTTTATCTTCATAAGTTAATTTCATAATAAAAACACCCCAAAAGTTAGATTTTTATGTCTAACTTTTGGGGTGCAGTTCAAATCAGCTTCCTTTTCTTTTGTTGGAGGGGAACTCAGAGGAATCCCTTTGAAGGTAAACAAAAAGCCCCATACTTAGGGCTTAATGTATTTAGGAGACTATACTTCAAACTCATAGAGTGCTGTAGATAGGTAACGTTCTCCGTTATCTGGTGCAAGCGCAAGGACTTTTTTACCTGCCCCAAGTTTTTTAGCAACTTCGATTGCTGCATAGATAGCTGCGGCAGAAGAAATACCTACCAAGAAGCCTTCTTTTCCACCAATTTCGCGACCAAGTGCAAGAGCATTGTCTGATGTCACGCGAACGATACCATCATAAGCTTCGGTATCAAGTGTTTCTGGGATGAATCCTGCAGAGATACCTTGAATTTTGTGAGGACCCGGTTTTTCACCTGACAAGATAGCTGACTCGTCTGCCTCAACTGCAAAAACTTGAATGTTTGAATTAGCCGATTTAAGAGCGTGAGAGACACCAGAAATAGTTCCTCCAGTACCAACACCAGCAACAAAGGCATCTAAACCATCAGCTCCGAAATCAGCTAGAATTTCAGCTCCTGTTGTTCTTTCGTGAACTTCTGGGTTAGCTTGGTTAATAAACTGTAATGGTAGGAAACCATCACGCTCAGCAGCAATTTCCTGCGCTTTTGCAATCGCACCTTTCATTCCTTCGCTACCAGGAGTGAGGACTAGTTCAGCTCCATAAGCTTGGATAATTTTACGACGTTCAACACTCATGGTTTCAGGCATAACGATAACAACTTTATAGCCTTTAGCAGCACCAACCCATGAAAGTCCGATACCAGTATTTCCACTTGTTGCTTCCACAATAGTAGAACCTGGTTTCAATTTACCTTCTTGTTCTGCTTTTTCAATCATACTTAGGGCGATGCGGTCCTTAACGGATGATCCTGGGTTAAAAGCTTCAAGTTTTACATAAACATCTGCTGCACCTTCAGGTACAATGTTGTTTAATTTAACAATCGGTGTTCTACCGATGAGTTCTGTGATGTTGTTATAAATAGCCATGTTAGCACCTCTTTATATAAGATGCTTCTAGTATAACGCTAACTTTGACTTTTGTAAAATATAGAAATCCTATCAAAGTGATAGGATTTTTTTATATCAGTGATTCAAACCGTTAATATTTAAACGATTGTGATAAGCTAATTCAAATAGATAAGTATAAAGAGGTACGATATCTGTTTTCTTTGGAAATTCAAATTTGTGAGAGTTAAAGTGCTCATTATGAGCTTTTAGAAAGGCATTTTCTAAGTAAGTAATCGTAATCTCGCTATCATCAATCCCAAGTCCAGCAGTTTCCATCTCAACATTAACGATGTTCATGAGGAAAATTGATTTGATAGACATCTTCCGTCCGGTTGCCCCTTGTTTATCTGTAAAGATGATTCGGATATTTGTAAAGATAATTGAGTCACGAATGAGTTTATATCCACTTTGAATTTCCTCGTTCTCCAATAAATATTGTCCAAACTCCTTGGTAAGAGCATCTTTACTTTGTTCACTGAAGTTTCCAGCAAGTCCCTGAATTAATCTTCCAAAAGCCATATGATATTTCCTTTCTTTACGATAGGTTTACAGGTACTTCAACTTCACGTAAACCTTTGTCAGTTAGAGTAACTTTTCCATTGAAAAATTCAATGAGATCAGCCATGATACCGTTTTTCTTTTCTTTGTCAATGAAAATAATAGTGTCAACTTGATCTGTAAAGTTTGTCTCTAATTCTATGAGATTATGCTCTTTAAGAAAATTCCCATATTCTTGATACTGGGCATAGGTCATGTGAATCTGGATCCCTGCCTGTTCTTTAATTTCAATAATACCAATTTCCTTAACTGCTAGAGCAACACTACCAGCGTATGCACGAATCAAACCACCAGCTCCTAGTTTAATACCGCCGAAATAACGAGTAACTACCACACAGACATTAGTAAGGTTGTGGTTTTCCAAAACTCCTAGCATAGGAACACCAGCAGTTCCACTAGGCTCTCCGTCATCACTAGTTCGCTTGATTTCACTGCGTTCACCGACAATAAAAGCAGAGCAGTTGTGGGTTGCTTTATAGTGTTCTTTTTTGATGGCTGAGATAAAGTCACGAGCTTCTTCCTCATTATAGACACGTTTAGCATGACAGATAAAGCGTGATTTTTTGATTTCTTCTTGGACTTGTCCGTCCTCTTTTATAGTTCTATATTCCATAGTTTTATTGTACTAAAAAATAGCATAAACTTCTACATTTTACGAATAAAGAAATATGAAAGTCAATCCAAATTACCTCGGTCGCCTTTTTACGGAACAAGAATTAAGTTATGATGAGAGACAGCAAGCAAAAACAATTTCATCTATGAAAAAAGAGAAGGGCCAACAATATTGTCAGCGTTGTGGTAGTCAGATAAAAGAAGAATGGCATTTGCCTGTTGGTGCTTTTTATTGTCGAGAATGCTTGATTATGAAGCGAATAAGAAGTGATCAAGAACTCTATTATTTTCCGCAAGAAAGGTTTCCGGAGCAAGATGTACTCAAATGGTCAGGACAACTGACTCCCTTTCAAGAGCGGGTATCACAAGGACTCCTTCAGGCGGTAGATAAGAAGGAGGCCACCTTGGTACATGCAGTGACAGGAGCTGGTAAGACAGAGATGATCTACCAAGTTGTCGCTAAGGTGATAAATCAGGGTGGAGCTGTTTGTCTGGCCAGTCCTCGCATAGATGTTTGCTTAGAGCTGCATAAACGACTACAAAATGATTTTGCATGTGAGATTGCGCTACTACATGGGGATTCGGATCCTTATTTTCGCACCCCTTTAGTTGTAGCAACCACTCACCAGTTATTAAAGTTTTATCAAGCTTTTGATTTATTGATTGTGGATGAAGTGGATGCCTTTCCTTATGTTGATAATCCTGTACTTTACCATGCTGTCAATAATTGTGTAAAGGAGACCGGATTGAGAATATTTTTAACAGCAACGTCAACTGATGAGTTAGATAGAAAAGTTAAACAAGGGGAGTTAAAGCGTCTTAGCTTACCCCGTCGCTTTCATGGAAATCCTCTCATTGTTCCCAAGCCAATCTGGTTATCAAATTTTAACGGCTATTTGGATAAAGAACGTTTATCACCCACACTAAAGAAATACATCGAGAAACAGAGGAAAACAGCCTATCCCTTACTAATCTTTGCTTCTGAGATAAAGAAGGGAGAGAAGTTAAAGGTGATCCTGAAAAAACAATTTCCAAATGAGAAAATAGGCTTTGTATCGTCGATCACAGAAAACAGGCTAGAGAAGGTACAAGCTTTCAGAGATGGACAGTTGACGATACTAATAAGCACAACTATATTAGAGCGTGGAGTCACCTTCCCTCGTGTAGATGTTTTTGTGGTGGAAGCCAATCATCAATTATTTACCAAGTCAAGTTTAGTACAAATTGGTGGGCGAGTTGGAAGAAGCATGGATCGGCCTACTGGAGAACTTATATTTTTCCATGACGGACTCAATCAGTCTATTAAGAGAGCTATAAAGGAGATTAAACAAATGAATCGGGAGGCAGGAGTGTGAAGTGTTTATTATGTGATAAAGGTTTGAAAACTGAGCTAACCTTTACTAGCCTACTTTGTTTTAAAAAGGAGGAGGAACTAGTATGTGAATCCTGTCTTTTGTCTTTTGAGATTATCGGTGACAACCATTGCCCTAGGTGTTTCAAAAAAGATGTGTCAACAAACTGTCAAGATTGTCAATTTTGGCATAAAAAAGGTGTAAAGGTTGATCATGCAGCTCTTTATTCCTATAATCAGGCCATGAAAGAGTATTTTAGTCGCTATAAATTTGATGGTGATTATATTTTAAGAAAAGTATTTTCTAAAATATTGCAAAAAGAGTTAAAAAAGTATACGGGTTATCAGATTGTAATTGTCCCTCTGAGTGAGCAGCGTTTCAAAAGTAGGGGCTTTAATCAAGTAGAGGGTTTGATAAAGGAGACTGGGCTATCCTATCTGGATATTTTGGTTAAAAACGAAGTTGAAGCTAGCTCTTCAAAAAATCGAGCAGATCGTTTACTTACAGTATTTCCCTTTTTGTTGAAAGATGGAGTGAAGCTTCCAGAAAATATCTTACTATTTGATGATATCTATACGACTGGTAGCACGCTGAATCGTCTTAAAAGTATGCTATTAGAGGCTGGTTGTCAGAATATTAAAACTTTTTCCCTCGCAAGATGAGGAAAAAGTTTGCAATAATTTTTTGAAAGCGTTATAATATAATTAGAAAAACAAATATGTTTAGAAAGAAGGTACTTATATGATTAAATATAGTATCCGTGGTGAAAACCTAGAAGTAACAGAAGCAATTCGTGATTATGTAGTTTCTAAACTCGAAAAGATCGAAAAATACTTCCAAGCAGACCAAGAATTGGACGCACGTGTAAACTTGAAAGTTTACCGTGAAAAGACTGCTAAAGTTGAAGTAACCATTCCGCTTGGATCTATTACTCTTCGTGCAGAAGACATTTCTCAAGATATGTACGGCTCTATTGATTTGGTGACAGATAAGATTGAGCGTCAGATTCGTAAAAACAAAACAAAGATTGAGCGTAAAAATAGAAATAAAGTATCAACAAGTCAACTCTTTACAGATGCTTTGGTTGAAGAGTTAGATGTAGTTCAACCAAAAGTTGTTCGTTCAAAACAAATTGATTTGAAACCTATGGATTTGGAAGAAGCAATTCTTCAAATGGACTTGTTGGGACATGACTTCTTCATCTATGTAGATGTTGAAGACGAAACAACAAATGTAATCTATCGTCGTGAAGATGGAGATATCGGTCTTCTGGAAGTTAAAGAATCTTAATGATTAGTCTGTAAAAGTGGTTTACACTAGTGTAAACCACTTTTTAGTTTGGAAATCTGAAGTTGGCAGCTAGAGATACCTCTTTAAAAGTCGCATTTTGACTACTTTTGTGGTATAATAATGCGCAAGAGGTTTGGAATGAAAAAAAATGAAATAAATCCCTTTTTTATATACCTGATTGCTATGGTAACCTTTACGATGATGACTATTTTGATTGTGTTTGTAAAGGATGATTTTGTCACTATAGCGAGCCTATTTTTATTTTTAGTATTCTATGTTCTGCTATTTAATTTCCAGAAAAAATACTACAAAAAAACGGATATCGAGCAAATCCAGTATATCAATCATCAGGCTACGGATAGTTTGAGTGCCCTTCTTGAGCAAATGCCTGTTGGGGTTGTTAAATTAAATATGAACAGTAGTGAGATTGAGTGGTTCAATCCCTATGCTGAATTAATTTTGACAACTGAGGATGGAGAAATTGATTTTCCTCAATTTCAAATGATTTTAAAGAGTTCGATTTCATCACCTGGTACTTATGCCATTGTTGGGGAGAAACGTTACGCAGTGCATTTAGATAGAAATTCAGGTGTCTTATACTTTTTTGATGTTTCTGGTGAGTATGAGGCTACTGCTGAGCTTGTGACAAGTAGACCGGTAATCGGGATTATCTCAGTTGATAACTATGATGATTTGGAAAATGAAACGTCTGAATCAGACATTAGTCATATTAATAGCTTTGTTGCAAATTTTGTTTCAGAATTTGCTGGGAAACATGCCATGTTTTCTCGTAGAGTGAGTATGGATCGGTTTTATCTATTTACTGACTACACTGTACTTGATCACTTGATGCAGGATAAGTTTTCTGTAATTGACACCTTTCGTGAGGAAGCCAAGCAACGAAATTTACCACTAACGATGAGTATAGGAGTTTCCTATGGTGATGGTAATCATGACCAGATTGGGAAGGTTGCTCTCCTCAATCTCAACTTAGCCGAAGTTCGTGGTGGTGACCAAGTAGTTGTAAAAGAGAATGATGAAACCAAAAATCCAATCTACTTTGGAGGCGGTTCAGCAGCATCTGTTAAACGAACTCGGACACGAACTCGTGCTATGATGACAGCTATCTCAGATAAACTTAAAAGTGTCGATCGAGTTTTTATTGTTGGTCACAAGAATCTTGACATGGATGCTCTTGGTTCAGCAGTTGGAATGCAGTTGTTTTCGAGTAATGTACTGGAAGATAGTTATGTGGTTTATGATCCTACGCAGATGTCTCCAGACATCGCTCGAGCTATCAACTATTTGGAAGAGGAGGGTGTTTCAAAACTTCTTCCTTTAGTCCAGGCTATGACAATGGTTAACAAACGTTCCTTGCTTGTGATGGTTGACCATTCCAAGACGGCTTTGACCTTATCTAAAGAGTTTTATGACTTGTTTACACAGACAATCATCATTGACCATCACCGTCGGGACCAAGATTTTCCAGATAATGCAGTCATTACTTATATAGAAAGTGGAGCTAGCAGTGCCAGTGAGCTGGTGACGGAGTTGATTCAATTTCAAAATTCTAAGAAAACACGTTTGAGTCGTATTCAGGCTAGTATTCTTATGGGTGGAATGATGTTGGATACAAAGAATTTCACCTCTCGCGTAACAAGTCGTACCTTTGATGTAGCAAGCTATCTCAGAACAAGAGGCAGTGATAGTATTGTCATTCAGGAAATTTCGGCCACGGATTTTGAAGAATATCGTTTGGTGAATGAGTTAATTTTACAAGGGCAGATGGTACAACCATCAATTCTGGTTGCTCAAGCTTTGGAGGATAAAGAGTACGATACGGTTGTTATTAGTAAAGCTGCTGATGCTTTGCTTGCCATGTCTGGTATAGAAGCCAGCTTTGTACTTGCTAAGAATAGTCAAGGAGCAATCTCTATTTCTGCCCGAAGTAGAAGTAAGATTAATGTCCAGCGAATTATGGAAATGTTAGGTGGCGGTGGTCACTTTAACTTAGCTGCAGCGCGGTTGACAGATATGAGCCTGCA
This sequence comes from Streptococcus infantis, assembly GCF_047460875.1. GTDB lineage: Bacteria > Bacillota > Bacilli > Lactobacillales > Streptococcaceae > Streptococcus > Streptococcus infantis_AA. The sequence goes on from NZ_JASHFI010000009.1 coordinate 7,030, forward strand.
AGAAGCAGGAGATAAACTAAAAACAGTTATTTTTAATGAAACAAAAGAAAAGGAGTCAGAAGAATGAAAGTAATCTTTTTAGCAGATGTTAAAGGTAAAGGAAAAAAAGGTGAAATTAAAGAAGTGCCAACTGGATATGCACAAAACTTTTTAATTAAGAAAAACCTTGCTAAGGAAGCGACAGCTCAAGCTATTGGTGAGTTGCGTGGTAAACAAAAATCAGAAGAAAAAGCACATGCAGAGATGCTTGCAGAAGCTAAGGAAATTAAAGCAAAACTGGAAGCAGAAGAAACAATCGTTGAGTTTGTCGAAAAGGTTGGTCCAGACGGTCGTACATTTGGATCTATTACCAACAAGAAAATTGCAGAAGAATTGCAAAAACAATTTGGTATTAAAATTGATAAACGCCATATTCAAGTTCAATCACCAATTCGAGCAGTTGGTTTGATTGATGTTCCAGTGAAGATTTATCAAGATGTGACAAGTGTAATCAATCTCCGTGTCAAGGAAGCATAATTTACGATTGGTTGACAATATTGTAAAAGGAAGGAAAGTCTGATGGCAGAAGTTGAAGAACTGCGTGTTCAGCCTCAAGATATCCTGGCAGAACAATCTGTTTTAGGAGCCATTTTTATTGATGAGACTAAACTCGTTTTTGTCCGAGAATATATTGATTCACAGGACTTCTTTAAGTATGCTCACCGTTTGATTTTTCAAGCTATGGTTGATTTGTCTGATCGTGGAGATGCTATTGACGCAACCACAGTTCGGACGATACTAGATAGCCAGGGTGATTTACAAACTATTGGAGGCTTGTCTTATCTGGTTGAGATTGTCAATTCGGTGCCAACCTCTGCCAATGCGGAATACTATGCTAAAATTGTAGCAGAAAAGGCTATGCTTAGACGACTAATTGCTAAGTTGACAGAGTCTGTAAACCTAGCCTATGAAGCTTCTCAACCTGCTGACGAAATTATTGCTCGTGCAGAAAAAGGCTTGATTGACGTTAGTGAGAATGCCAATCGAAATGGCTTTAAAAATATTCGCGATGTATTGAATATCAACTTTGGGAATTTAGAAGCTCGTTCTCAACAGACTTCGGATATCACGGGTATTGCGACAGGTTATCGAGATTTAGATCACATGACGACAGGTCTGCATGAGGAAGAATTGATTATTTTGGCAGCTCGTCCTGCGGTTGGTAAGACAGCCTTTGCTTTGAATATTGCGCAAAATATCGGAACCAAATTAGACAAGACAGTTGCTATTTTCTCTCTGGAAATGGGTGCTGAAAGCTTGGTCGATCGTATGCTGGCTGCGGAAGGTTTGGTAGAGTCGCATTCTATCCGTACGGGCCAATTGACTGAGGAAGAATGGCGTAAGTATACGATTGCTCAGGGAAATTTAGCTAATGCAAGTATCTATATTGATGACACACCTGGGATTCGGATCACAGAAATTCGCTCCCGTTCCCGTAAACTGGCTCAGGAAACAGGTAATCTAGGCTTGATTTTGATTGACTATCTCCAACTTATCACAGGAACTGGTCGGGAAAATCGTCAACAAGAAGTATCTGAAATTTCGCGTCAGTTGAAAATCTTAGCGAAAGAACTCAAAGTTCCAGTTATAGCTCTCAGTCAGCTGTCCCGTGGAGTTGAACAACGTCAAGATAAGAGACCAGTCTTGTCTGATATTCGTGAATCTGGATCTATTGAGCAGGATGCTGATATCGTAGCCTTTCTCTATCGTGATGACTATTATGAGCGCGGTGGTGAAGAAGAGGAAGGCATTCCAAATAATAAAGTAGAAGTGATTATCGAGAAAAACCGTAGCGGTGCTCGCGGAACGGTAGAATTGATTTTCCAAAAAGAATATAATAAATTTTCAAGTATTTCGAAGATGGAGGAACCAAGATGACAGACGCATTTACAGATGTGGCTAAAATGAAAAAAATCAAAGAAGAGATTAAGGCGCATGAGGGACAAGTGGTGGAAATGACCTTAGAAAATGGTCGTAAACGCCAAAAAAATCGTTTAGGAAAACTAATTGAGGTTTATCCATCGCTCTTCATCGTTGAGTTTGGAAATGTTGAAGGAGACAAGCAAGCTAATGTCTATGTTGAATCTTTCACATATTCAGATATTTTAACGGAAAAGAATTTAATTCACTATTTGGATTAAGCTTGAAAGTGGGAAGTTTTCTCACTTTTTTCTTTTTCTTTCGAATAATATAGATGAGGTCAACCTCAAAAATCTAACTATTTGAAGGAGAATGAATGACATTCAGTAAAGCAGGAAGTAAAAAGAGATTTGCTCTTAGAAAAACAGTTGTTGGAACAACTTCTCTATTGTTAGCGGGGGCTTTTTTGTTTGGTGGAGGAGCTGTTCATGCCAATCAGGCAAACAATGGATCGCTGGCACGAGGAGATGATTATCCCTATTATTATAAAAATGGAAGTCAAGAAATTGATAAGTGGCGCATGTATTCTAGACAGTGTACGTCTTTCGCTGCCTTTCGTTTAAGTAGTGTCAATGGTTTTGAACTGCCTGCTGCGTATGGAAATGCTAAGGATTGGGGTTATCGTGCTAAACGAGAAGGTTATCGTGTAGATCAGCGTCCAGCAATTGGTTCTATCGCTTGGGATGCAAGCGGACAGTATGGCCATGTCGCTTGGGTATCCAATGTGTTTGGTGATATGATTGAAATTGAAGAATACAATTATGGAGTCAGAGAAAGGTATAATCGACGAACGGTAAAGGCCAATTCTATGACTGGATTTATTCATTTTAAAGATGTGGGGAATACTAGCGCAGGAAATTATCAGTCTGCTCCCGTCTCTAGCGGGACACATATTTTTACAGAAAAAGCTACCATTAGGGATCAGCCCTCACTGACTGCCACTATTATCGATTATTATTATGCGGGAGAAAGTGTTCATTATGATCAGACTCTTGAAAAAGATGGCTATAAATGGGTTTCTTATCTATCACGAACTGGTAGTCGAAGATATGTCCAGCTGGAAGGAAACTCTCGTTCTAAAAATGGATGGGAAAAAGAAGGAACAATTTGGTACTACTATGAAAATGGGAAAGTCGCTCTTGGTTGGAAAAAGATAAACGGCAGTTGGTACTATTTCCAAACTAATGGTTCAATGAGAACAGGTTGGCTAAAAGACGGTTCCAAGTGGTACTACTTGAAATCATCTGGAGAAATGCAGACAGGGTGGTTGAAGGATAAGGGCATTTGGTATTATCTCGAAAGCTCGGGCGCTATGAAGACTAGTCAGTGGTTCCAGGTTTCAGGGAAACATTATTACGTGAACGCATCTGGAGAATTGGCAGTAGATACGACTATAGATGGGTTCCAAGTTGACAGCAATGGTGCGCGAGTAGAACAAGCGTCCCAATAAGCCTTGATCGATAATCTAACTCTTGGCAATGGTATTTTTCCCTGCTTTCCTTTATAATGGGTGTATGGACAAGAAAAAATTATTATTGATTGATGGATCTTCAGTTGCTTTCCGAGCATTTTTTGCACTTTACCAGCAACTGGATCGTTTTAAAAATGACAATGGACTACATACCAATGCAATCTACGGTTTTCATCTGATGCTAAATCACCTATTGGAACGTGTCCAGCCGAGTCATATTTTGGTTGCTTTTGATGCGGGGAAAACGACCTTCCGTACAGAGATGTATGCAGAATATAAGGGTGGTCGTGCTAAGACACCAGATGAGTTTCGGGAGCAATTCCCCTTCATTCGTGAGTTGCTAGACCATCTTGGAATTCGCCATTATGAGTTGGCTCAGTATGAGGCGGATGATATCATTGGAACTCTTGGTCGCTTGGCTGAAAAGGAATCTTTTGATGTAACAATCGTCAGTGGAGATAAAGACTTAATTCAGCTGACGGATGAACATACGGTAGTTGAGATTTCTAAGAAAGGTGTCGCCGAGTTTGAGGCCTATACCCCAGAATATCTCATGGAAAAGATGGGAATTACCCCAGCTCAGTTTATTGATCTTAAGGCCCTTATGGGGGATAAGTCTGATAATATCCCTGGGGTGACCAAAATCGGTGAGAAGACTGGGATCAAGCTCTTGTTAGAACACGGATCGCTTGAAGGCATTTATGAAAATATTGATAGCATGAAGGCCTCTAAGATGAAGGAAAATCTCATAAATGACAAGGAACAAGCCTTCCTGTCAAAAACACTAGCGACCATTGATACGAAAGCGCCAATTGAAATCAGTCTAGATGATTTGGTTTATAGCGGTCCAGATATTGAAAACCTCGGAAAATTCTACGATGAGATGGGCTTTAAGCAGCTCAAGCAAGCCTTGAATGCTTCTCAGGTTAATCAAGCTGAGACTTTGAATTTCACCATGGTGGACAAAGTGAGTGAAGATATGCTGAGTGCCGACTCTATCTTCCACTTTGAACTTTTTGGTGAAAATTACCATACAGATGATTTGCTTGGTTTTGCTTGGTCTTGTGGAGACAAGCTCTATGCTACAGATAAGCTGGAACTTTTGCAGAATCCGATTCTCAAGGATTTTCTAGAAAAAACATCTCTGAAAGTGTATGACTTTAAGAAAGCTAAAGTTCTCTTAAATTGCTTTGGTTTGGACTTGCAGGCTCCTGCTTTTGACAGTCGCTTGGCCAAATACCTTCTCTCTACTGTAGAGAATAATGAAATTTCAACCATTGCTAGTCTCTATGGACAAACTTACCTAGTCGATGATGAAACTTTCTATGGTAAGGGGATCAAGAAAGCTATCCCTGAGAGAGAAACCTTCTTGGAGCACTTGGCTCGCAAGGTTGCTGTGCTGGTTGAGACAGAGCCTGTTTTACTTGAAAAATTAAGTGAAAACGGACAATTAGACCTTCTTTATGATATGGAGCAGCCTCTGGCCTTTGTTCTTGCTAAGATGGAAATCGCTGGGATTAAGGTCAAAAAAGAAACACTTCTTGAGATGCAAGCTGAAAATGAGCTCATCATCGAGAAGTTGACTCAAGAGATTTATGAACTAGCTGGTGAGGAATTTAATATCAACTCGCCTAAACAGTTGGGTGAACTACTTTTTGAAAAGCTAGGTCTCCCTATAGAATACACCAAGAAAACCAAGACAGGTTACTCAACAGCAGTGGATGTGTTAGAGCGCCTAGCTCCTATTGCCCCAATCGTCAAGAAAATTTTAGATTATCGTCAAATTGCTAAGATTCAATCGACTTATGTGATTGGTTTGCAGGACTGGATTTTAGCCGATGGCAAGATTCACACGCGCTATGTGCAGGATTTGACTCAGACAGGGCGTCTGTCTAGTGTCGATCCAAACTTGCAAAATATTCCTGTTCGCTTGGAACAAGGTCGCCTCATTCGTAAGGCTTTCGTGCCAGAGTGGGAGGATAGTGTCCTTCTCAGCTCTGACTATTCACAGATTGAGTTGCGAGTTTTGGCACATATCTCTAAAGATGAGCACTTAATCAAGGCCTTCCAAGAGGGAGCTGATATCCATACCTCGACAGCCATGCGGGTTTTTGGAATTGAACGTCCTGAGGATGTGACTCCAAACGATCGTCGCAATGCCAAGGCTGTCAACTTTGGAGTGGTTTACGGAATTTCAGACTTTGGTTTATCCAATAACCTAGGTATCAGCCGTAAAGAGGCTAAAGCATACATCGACACTTACTTTGAACGCTTCCCTGGTATCAAAAATTACATGGATGAAGTGGTTCGTGAGGCGCGTGATAAGGGTTATGTAGAGACTCTCTTCAAACGTCGTCGTGAGTTGCCAGATATCAATTCGCGTAACTTTAACATTCGTGGTTTTGCAGAGCGTACAGCTATCAACTCCCCTATTCAAGGTTCGGCTGCAGATATTCTCAAAATCGCTATGATTCAGCTAGATAAGGCCTTGGTAGCAGGTGGTTATCAAACTAAGATGCTCCTCCAAGTACACGATGAAATAGTTCTTGAAGTACCTAAGTCAGAACTAGCAGTAATTAAGAAATTGGTTAAACAAACCATGGAAGAAGCCATCCAGCTCAGTGTTCCACTGATTGCTGATGAAAATGAAGGCGTAACTTGGTATGAGGCCAAGTAAAAAATAAACTATTAGACAAAAAGAAATCCCCTTGAACGCTACTGTTCCAAGGGGATTTTTTTCAGGAAAAGACAAAAGTGAAACTGACTAATAGTAGAATTTATTTGATTTGTTTCTTTTGTTCTTTTTTTGCAAGGATTGGTAGAATAACACCTAGACCAATCAAAATAATTGGAGTCAAGATGTTTGTAAGAAGAGAGAATTGCCAAGCAGTTGGATTCTCAGCATAGCTAATTTTTGGAACCATACCTAGGATACAAGCAAAGGCAGTGAAGAGGAAGCACCAAGTACCGATAACAAAGCCAAGTTTAGGATTGTTAACAAACTTGTATTCTGCATTTTTGTATGTTTTCCAAGCGCGATTGAGCATCATATAGGCAAGGAATACCCAGAGATAACGCATTGGCATTACAATAGAATTGAGGTTGGTCATCCATTTTACAAGTCCGTCAATTTCCTGAATACCAAAAATTGGAAGGATGATGATAAGGCTAACGAGGATACCTGTAAGAAGGTAGCCGTTAATGAGGACACCTTTTTCAGTCCGTTTGCGAAGCCAGCTTGGGATGTAGTTTTCATCAGCGTTATTGAGAAGGATTTGCAATGGTGCGTCAATAGAGAAGGCAAGCGCAGCGATTTGTCCGACCATGTTTGTAAGAGCGTAGATCACGACAAAGAGGTTTCCAACTCCCCAAGAATTTCCTAACATTTGGAAGGCTTGATAAGCGCCATTACGCATGAGGTCTTCAGGGATGTTATTGCCGTCAAATAGCATTCCCATGGCAACTGATCCGAGGATAGCAGAGAGACCTACCATGATTGCCATCACAATCATACCTTTTGGAAATTCTTTTGCAGGATTGCGAGTTTGATTAACATAAGGGGAAATTTTTTCACAACCACCAACTGCAAAGACCAGTAGTGAGATGGTTGTAAAATAAGAAAAATCGAAGTTTGGAATGTAGGTGCTCAGTTGATCCATGTGTGGTGTCGCAAACTGAACGTCTGGTTTGATGAAAGGCAGACCGACAGCCAAAAGCACAAAGAGTAAAGACATGATCAACATGGCACTTCCTGCCAAGCTACCGATGACTTTAAGAGTTGTCAATCCTTTTGTAGAAAGGTAGAGGAAAAGTCCAAAGATCAGTAAGCAGAGAATAACAATCCAGTGGATGTCAATTTGTTTTAGAAACTGTCCGTTACCTTGCAAGGCCCATCCGAGTGGAATAAGGATTCCTTGAGGCTTTTGTGCGAGGTAAGGAATGTGAACAACCCAGTAGGTCCAAGCAGCGAAGTAGGCTAGACGTTTGGTTGATGTTTTTTCAACCCAGTCACTAACACCGCTTCCGCTTTCCTTAAAGGTAGAACCTAGTTGTCCGACGATGAGGGAATAAGGGATGAAGTAGAGCGCGAGGATTAAAATCCAAGATACGACGACTGAAATTCCCTGTTGAGAGTAGTTGTTGACGACGTTTCCTAGCCCCCAAACCATGTTGAAGGCAATCAGAGATACCATCAGCCAATTAAGTTGGTGTTGATCTTTTTTCATAATGTCTCCTTTTCTGATAATTTAAGTATATCATGTTTTTTTGAAAGCGCCTAACAAAATTTAAAATTTACTATAAAAATTGTAAAAGCCAGCTAACAGATAAGCACTAGGATTGGAAAGTTGATAAAGGATTATCCACAATGTGTGGATAACTCAAGGAGTCAACAACAACTGTCTCTTTATAGTTATGATATGAGAAGAAGAGATGAAATGTAGGAATCACAAGAGAGGGGAGCCTGTTATAAAGCCATATAGGACAAGGATTCCAACAAGATTCTAATTGTAAATTATAGAGACTTGGATTGGAAAGGTACTTTGGAAAAACTTGAAAATAATTTCCGAAGAAAATTTGAAAGTTATCCACAAGTTGTGGATAACTTTATATGGATAAGAAGACCCCTTTGCGCTGGGCAAAGGGGTTAGGTTATTAATGCTTCGGTAGCCATCCGAGGGTAAAGTCGAGAGATTGAGCATTTAGTAAATTCTTGTGACGAATACTTTGAACTTCCTTTCCGTCTAGTTGACAGTCTTGAACAAAGTGGAAGTGTTCATGATTTTGTTGAGTACGAACATCCAACCACTGATTTTTTTCTGCCAAGTAGACACGAAGGTGGTCAAAGAGTGGAATTCCAAGGTCATAACTTGCTTTTCCTGGGCAGGTTGGGTAAAGTCCGAGAGCAGACCATACATACCAAGCCGATAGACTACCATTATCCTCATCGCCTGGATAAGCATCCCAGCCAGCTCGAAAGGCTTTTTGACGAAGGGTCTTGATTAAGAGACTGGTATATTGGGGATAACTACTGTAGCGGAACAGATAAGGGATGTGGAAACTTGGTTGGTTGGAAATGGCTAGTTGACCAAATGGCGCTGTTGCCATTTCGCTCATCTCGTGAATTTCATATCCATAACCCGTCGTTTCAAAGAGTGGGAGACTTTGACAAACTTTTAAGAGATAGTTGCTAAAGGCTTCTTTTCCACCCATTAGTTGACTAAGTCCAGAAATATCGTGTAAGACACCGAGACTGGCTTGTATGGCTGAACACTCAGCATAATCACGGCCCCAACTATAAGGAGAAAAGTCAGGACGGAAGTTGCCATCTACATCACGCGCCCTCATATATCCTGTCTCAGGATCAAATAGATTCTGATAGTTTTTAGAATAGTGGGCATAGGTTTGTGCCAGCTCTTTTTGACCTAATTTTGCTGCGCAAGTAGAGATGCAAAAATCACTGTAGGCATAGTCTAGCGTGTGGCTGACACTTTCATGATAGTCTGTGGATAGGTAGCCTAGCTCTTGGTATTGGGCCAGACCGTGTCGCCCGTTGACAGCTTTTGGGTCATCCTTGGTCGCAGTTTCAAGCATAGCTTTGAGAAATTCTTCTTCAAGATCAGGCGCCATATCTTTACAAGCACTATCTGCAATAAGACCATCAATCAAAGTACCAGGCATCATGCCTCGTTCGTCAGGAGCCAGCCACTTAGGGAGGTATCCGGTGTCACGGTAGCTATTGAGGAAGCCTTCGAGAAACTGACGATAGTGCTCTGGAATAATCAAGGCAAAGAGTGGGAATGAAGTGCGGAAAGTATCCCAAAAACCATTGTTGGTGAAGAGTAGACCAGGTTTGATAGTACCTGAAGCTAGGTCTATATGGATGATTTCGCCTTGCTCATTTACCTCATAGAAGGTTTGTGGGAAAAGAAAAAGTCTATAAAGACAGTGATCAAAAAATGTTCGGTCTACTGGACCAGTTTCCACGACATCAAAGCGACCTAGAAGATTTTCCCAATTTGTCTTGGCGTCTTGTTTTGTTTCTTCAAAATCCTGTTTAGGAAGATTAAAGAGGGCCTGTTCTTTGGAAATAAAGGAAGTTGCTAGTTGAACCTGATCTTCTGCTCCAGCGAAATCAATACGCAAGTCCTGTCCCTCTTGCTTGATAGATAGAATATCCTTAGAGGATGCGAGAGCAGTATACATGACGAGAGGGCTTTTATTGGTTTCGGTTTCACCTTCTTGTCTCAAGGTCATAGTTCGGTTATCGACTTGTTCAACTGTCAGTTCATCTGCTGCGTGAAGATAGAGGGAGAGGGCTTTTCCTTGTATCTGTCTTAGTTGAATAGAAGCTCCATAGCAAGTAGGACTTAGTTGCGTTTCAATCTGGTAACGCTCAGAAAAAATCTTTAGAAAATGAGGATTGAAAATAGCACGATCAAGGTTATAAGAAGACTGACGATGGAAGAGGGTGTCGCCGCTGATTTCTCCTGTAATTGGTGTCAGCAAGAGCCAGGAGTAATCGCCAATCCAAGGGCTAGGTTGGTGGGTTAGTCGAATACCCTGAAAGATAGGAAGATGGGGATCAAAAAACCAAGAACCTTCCTGGTCGCTAGTTTGTGGAACAAAGTAATCCATCCCAAAAGGAACCCCTGTGTAAGGTAGGGTGTTTCCTCGTGAAAATGCATGTTTACTGCCTGTTCCAAATCGGGTGTCGATAGTTTCAAGTATAGGTTTCATAGCAGTTCCTTCAGTAGTTTTCTACATTATATCAGAAAAAGGATACTTTTAGAAAATGACTTTCAAATATAACAATTTTGTAGAATAATGACTAACATTTGTGTATATATTTTCTGGGCTAAAAGCTATATACTGAAAATGAATCTTGTTTGAAAGAGGCAAAATAGTTTATGGTTTATTCAAAAGAAATTGTCAGAGAGTGGCTAGATGAGGTAGCGGACCGTGCCAAGGATCATCCGGAATGGGTGGATGTCTTTGAACGTTGCTACACAGACACTTTAGACAATACAGTTGAAATTTTAGAAGACGGCTCAACTTTTGTACTAACTGGGGATATCCCAGCTATGTGGCTCCGTGATTCAACTGCTCAGCTTAGACCATACCTTCATGTGGCAAAAAGAGACCCACGTTTGCGCCAAACCATTGCTGGCTTGGTTAAACGTCAGATGACCTTGATCCTCAAGGATCCCTATGCCAACTCTTTCAATATTGAGGAGAACTGGAAGGGGCACCACGAGACCGACCACACCGATTTGAATGGCTGGATTTGGGAGCGCAAGTATGAAGTAGACTCACTTTGCTATCCCTTGCAGTTGGCTTATCTTCTGTGGAAAGAAACAGGTGAAACTAGCCAATTTGATGAAACCTTTGTTACAGCGACTAAGGAAATCCTTCATCTTTGGACAGTGGAGCAAGATCACAATAACTCACCTTATCGCTTTGTTCGTGATACCGATCGTAAGGAAGATACCTTGGTAAATGACGGCTTTGGTCCTGACTTTGCCGTGACAGGGATGACCTGGTCAGCCTTCCGTCCAAGCGATGACTGCTGTCAGTATAGCTACTTGATTCCTTCAAATATGTTTGCAGTGGTTGTTTTGGGTTATGTTCAAGAAATTTTTGCAGAACTAGACCTAGCTGATAGCGAGAGTATCATTGCAGATGCCAAACGCCTGCAGACTGAGATTCAAGAAGGAATTGAAAACTACGCCTACACCACAAACAGCAAAGGTGAAAAGATTTATGCCTTTGAGGTAGATGGTTTGGGAAATGCTAGCATCATGGACGACCCTAACGTACCAAGTTTGTTGGCTGCTCCATATCTTGGTTACTGTGATGTTAACGATGAAGTCTATCAAGCAACTCGTCGCACCATTCTCAGCCCTGAAAATCCCTACTTCTATGAAGGAGAGTACGCAAGTGGGCTCGGAAGTTCTCATACCTTCTACCGCTATATCTGGCCGATTGCTCTATCTATCCAAGGATTGACAACTACGGATAAGGCAGAGAAGAAATTCTTGCTGGACCAGCTCGTTGCCTGTGATGGTGGAACAGGTGTCATGCACGAAAGTTTCCACGTAGACGATCCAACACTTTACTCACGCGAATGGTTCTCATGGGCCAACATGATGTTCTGCGAATTAGTCTTGGATTACTTGGATATTCGCTAATGAGCTTTCGCTCGACAGATTCTTGTAAAGAATCAAAATATAATTTTAAATTTAAGTTAGAATGAGGTTTTACTCATGGAAAATGTTGTTGTACATATCATCTCTCACAGCCACTGGGATCGTGAGTGGTATTTACCGTTTGAAAGTCACCGTATGCAGTTGGTGGAACTCTTTGACAATCTTTTTGATCTTTTTGAAAATGACCCTGAATTCAAGAGTTTCCACTTGGATGGACAAACCATTGTCCTTGATGACTATTTAGAAATTCGCCCTGAAAACCGCGACAAGGTGCAGCGCTATATCGACGAAGGCAAGCTCAAGATTGGACCATTCTACATCTTACAGGATGATTATTTGATCTCCAGTGAAGCCAATGTCCGCAATACCTTGATTGGTCAGGCTGAATGTGCCAAATGGGGCAAATCAACTCAAATTGGTTACTTTCCAGATACCTTTGGAAATATGGGGCAAGCACCTCAAATCCTTCAAAAATCAGGTATTCACGTAGCAGCCTTTGGTCGTGGTGTTAAACCAATCGGATTTGACAACCAAGTCCTCGAAGATGAGCAATTCACCTCTCAATTTTCTGAAATGTACTGGCAAGGGGCAGACGGTAGCCGTGTGCTTGGTATTCTCTTTGCTAACTGGTACAGTAACGGGAATGAAATTCCAGTGGATAAAGACGAGGCTTTGACTTTCTGGAAACAAAAACTAGCAGACGTTCGTGACTATGCATCGACCAACCAATGGTTGATGATGAACGGTTGCGACCACCAACCAGTTCAACGAAACTTGAGTGAAGCTATTCGTGTGGCCAATGAACTTTTCCCTGATGTGACCTTTATTCATAGCTCCTTTGACGAATATGTGCAAGCAGTGGAAAGTGCACTTCCTGAACATCTATCAACGGTTACAGGTGAGTTGACTAGCCAAGAAACAGATGGTTGGTACACTCTTGCTAACACCTCTTCATCCCGTATTTACCTCAAACAAGCCTTCCAAGAAAATAGCAACCTATTAGAGCAGGTCGTGGAACCATTGACCATTCTCACTGGTGGACATAACCACAAGGATCAATTAACTTATGCTTGGAAAGTGCTCTTGCAAAATGCACCACACGATAGCATCTGTGGATGTAGTATTGACGAAGTCCACCGTGAAATGGAAACTCGATTTGCCAAGGTCAACCAAGTTGGGAACTTTGTCAAAACAAACCTTCTCAATGAATGGAAACACAAAATAGCAACTCAGGAAGCGCAAAGTGACCACCTCTTTACGGTTATCAACACTGGATTACATGACAAGATTGATATAGTTAGTGTTGTAGTGGATGTTGTTACTTGTGATTTCAAAGAATTGCATCCAACTGAAGGTTACAAGAAGATGGCAGCTGTGACCTTGCCAGATTATCACGTTGAAGATTTGGATGGTCATGTCATTGAAGCCAATATTGAAGACTTGGGAGCAAGTTTTGGCTATACCTTGCCTAAGGATAAATTCCGCCAACCCTATATTGCACGTCAAGTGCGCGTGACAATCCCAGTCCACCTTGCTCCGCTTTCTTGGGCAAGCTTCCAATTGGTCGAAGGTCAAGTAGAATACCGTGATGGTATTTACCAAAATGGAGTCATTGATACACCATTCGTAACTGTGAGTGTAGATGAAGGAATCACAGTCTATGACAAGACTACAAACGAAGCTTACGAAGATTTCATCCAATTCGAGGATCGTGGTGATATCGGTAACGAGTACATTTACTTCCAACCAAAAGGGACAGAGCCGATCTTTGCTCAACTGAAAGGTTATGAAGTTCTAGAAAACAATGCTCGCTATGCTAAGGTCTTGCTCAAACACGACTTGACTATTCCAGTCAGTGCAGATGAAAAATTGGATGCTGAACAAAGAGGAATCATCGAGTTCATGAAACGAGACGCAGGTCGTTCAGAAGAGTTGACAACCATTCCTCTTGAAACAGAAATGACTGTCTTTGTGGACAATCCACAGATTCGCTTCAAGACTCGCTTTACCAATACAGCCAAAGACCACCGCATTCGTCTCTTGGTCAAAACTCATAACACACGCCCAAGTAATGATTCTGAAAGCATCTATGAAGTTGTGACAAGACCAAATAAACCGGCAGCTTCTTGGGAAAATCCTGAGAATCCACAACACCAACAAGCCTTTGTCAGCTTGTATGATGATGTTAAAGGAGTGACAGTATCCAATAAAGGGTTGCACGAATACGAAATCCTTGGAGACGACACCATGGCTGTAACCCTTCTCCGTGCTTCAGGCGAACTTGGTGACTGGGGTTACTTCCCAACGCCGGAAGCTCAGTGCTTGCGAGCTATCGAAGTTGAGTTTGCAGTAGAATGTCACCAAGCAGGGGAACGCTTCTCAGCTTTCCGTCGTGCCAAAGCCTTCCAGGTGCCATTTACAGCTCTTCAAGTTGCAAAACAAGAGGGTAGCGTTGCAGCAACGGGCAGCCTCTTTAACCATCCGGCGCTCAGTTTGCCACAAGTCTGCCCAACAGCCTTTAAGGTGGCTGAGAATGAAGAAGGTTATGTCCTTCGTTACTACAACATGAGTCAAGAAAATATCCGTGTGTCTGAAAAACAACAAACCATTCTTGACTTGTTGGAACGCCCATACCCAGTCCATTCAGGACTATTGGCACCACAGGAAATTCGTACAGAACTCATTCAAAAAGAAGAAATTTAATTTCAAAAAGTAAACATAAACAGAAAGGAGGAGCGAAAAAGTAAGAACCAACTGCTGATTCGCTCCTTTTTGCAGGTGAAAGCAATGACCATTGCAACAATTGATATCGGAGGGACTGGCATTAAGTTTGCTAGTCTAACTCCTGATGGAAAGATTTTAGATAAGACCAGCACCCCAACTCCAGAAACTCTAGAAGATTTATTGGCTTGGTTGGACCAACGCTTGTCAGAACAGGACTATCGTGGGATTGCTATGAGTGTTCCAGGAGCGGTCAATCAAGAAACAGGTGTGATTGAGGGGATTAGTGCCATTCCTTATATCCATGGTTTTTCATGGTATGAGACCCTTGCTCATCACCAGCTACCTGTTCATTTAGAAAATGATGCCAACTGTGTTGGACTTAGTGAACTGCTAGCTCATCCTGAGATTGAAAATGCAGCCTGTGTTGTCATTGGCACAGGGATTGGCGGGGCCATGATTATCAATGGCAAAATTCACCGTGGTCGCCATGGCTTGGGTGGAGAGTTTGGTTACATGACAACTATCGAACCAGCAGAAAAACTCAATAACTGGTCACAACTAGCTTCTACAGGAAACATGGTTCGTTATGTGATTGAAAAATCCGGTCAGTTAGACTGGGATGGCCGAAAGGTTTATCAAGAGGCTTCAGCAGGCAATGCCCTTTGCCAAGAAGCCATTGAGCGTATGAATCGTAATCTAGCTCAAGGGCTCCTCAATATTCAATACCTGATCGACCCAGATGTCATCAGCCTAGGTGGCTCTATCAGTCAGAACCCAGATTTTATCAAAGGGGTGCAAAAAGCGGTAGACGTCTTTGTGGAAAGATATGAAGAGTATACAATTGCGCCAGTGATCCAAGCTTGCACCTATCAGGCAGATGCCAATCTCTACGGTGCCCTTGTCAACTGGTTACAGGAGGAAAACCAATGGTAAATTTTACCGGAATTAGCAGTAAACAACAGCAAGCTATAGACTTACTTCAAAAGCACATTTCTCTACCAGATGTAGAAGTGGCAGTCGCTCAGTCTGACCAAGCTTCCATCTCTATCAAGGGTGAGGGCGGAGAATATCAATTGACTTATCGCAAACCTTACCAACTCTATCGCGCCTTGTCCGTTCTCGCAACAGCTTTAGAAGAAGGTGATAAGGTAGAGATTGAGGAGCAAGCGGCTTATGAAGATTTAGCCTACATGGCGGATTGTTCCCGTAATGCGGTTCTAAATGTTGCATCTGCCAAGCAGATGATTGAAGTCTTAGCTCTCATGGGTTATTCAACCTTTGAGCTCTACATGGAAGACACTTATCAGATTGAAGGGCAACCTTATTTTGGCTATTTCCGCGGGGCTTATTCAGCTGAAGAATTACAGGAAATCGAAGCTTACGCCCAGCAGTTTGGTATGACCTTTGTACCATGTATCCAGACCTTGGCTCACTTATCAGCCTTCGTTAAATGGGGTGTCAAAGAAGTCCAGCAACTTCGTGATGTAGAGGACATTCTCCTCATCGGCGAAGAAAAAGTTTACGACCTAATCGACGGCATGTTTGCGACTTTGTCTAAACTACAAACACGCAAGGTCAATATCGGCATGGACGAAGCCCACTTGGTTGGTTTGGGACGCTATCTCATCTTAAACGGTGTTGTGGACCGTAGCCTCCTCATGTGTCAACATTTGGAGCGCGTGCTGGATATTGCAGACAAGTATGGTTTCCACTGCCAGATGTGGAGCGATATGTTCTTCAAACTCATGTCAGCAGATGGCCAGTACGACCGTGATGTCGAAATTCCAGAAGAAACTCGTGTTTATCTTGACCGTCTCAAAGACCGTGTGACCTTGATTTACTGGGATTATTATCAGGATAGCGAAGAAAAATACAACCGTAACTTCGGTAACCACCACAAGATTAGCCAGGATATTGCCTTTGCAGGTGGTGCTTGGAAGTGGATCGGTTTTACGCCACACAACCATTTCAGTCGTCTCATCGCTGTCGAAGCTAACAAAGCCTGCCGTGCCAATCAGATCAAGGAAGTCATCGTGACTGGTTGGGGAGATAATGGTGGTGAAACAGCTCAGTTCTCTATTCTGCCAAGTCTACAAATCTGGGCAGAACTCAGCTATCGAAATGATTTAGAGCGTTTATCTGCTCACTTCAAGACCAATACAGGTCTATCTGTTGAGGACTTTATGCAGCTTGACCTTGCCAACCTCTTACCAGATCTACCAGATAATCTCAGTGGTATCAATCCCAACCGCTATACTTTTTATCAGGATGTTCTTTGCCCAATTCTTGATAAGCACATGACTCCTGAACAGGATAAGCCTCACTTTGCCCAGGCAGCTGAGACTCTTTCTGACATTAAAGAAAGAGCAGGCATCTATAATTATCTCTTTGAGACCCAGGCCCAGTTGAATGCTATTTTAAGTGGCAAAGTTGATGTGGGACGACGCATTCGTCAAGCCTATCAAGCAGGTGATAAAGAAAGCTTGAAACAAATTGCTAGAGAAGAATTGCCAAAATTAAGAAGCCAGATTGAAAACTTCCACAAGCTCTTTAGCCACCAATGGCTGAAAGAAAACAAAGTCTTTGGTTTGGATACGGTCGATATCCGTATGGGTGGACTCTTGCAGCGGATCAAGCGAGCAGAAAGCCGTATCGAGGCTTATCTGGCTGGCCAGCTTGACCGCATCGACGAGCTGGAAGTAGAGATTCTGCCATTTACTGACTTCTACGCAGATAAGGACTTCGCAGCTACAACAGCTAACCAGTGGCATACCATCGCGACAGTTTCAACTATTTATACGACCTAGAAATTTATCACAGATAGCCAAACATCTCCTTTTAAATAAATGGAGATGTTTTTTGATTTGGAGGTTGGGAAGGAGTATAATGAAGGTATAATACTCTTCTAAAATCAAATTCAAACCACGTCAGCTTCGCCTTGCCGTACTCAAGTACAGCCTGCGGCTCGCTTCCTAGTTTGCTCTTTGATTTTCATTGACTATAAGGATAGTTTGGAGGTTTGACCATGAAAAAACTACTACTAGTCCTAGGTGCGAGTGTGCTAGTTTTATCTGCTTGCCACAAGGCGACAGAAGATAGCGTAACTAGTCCTTCAACATCGATGGAGCAACAAACCAAGGAAGTAACCAACTATTTTCACTACCTAGCGGATTCCTATCAGAAGGCTCTTTCGCACGAAAAAGAAGTCAAGGACGCAACTGTTCAATCACCTATGGCTGCTACTCTTGTAGCCATGGAAAAACTCCAGTTATCTAATCCGACTGACCAAGCCTTGATTATGAAGAATTACTCGGATTTTCAGAAGCTAATCCAATACAATACCGAAAAGTGGCAGGAAGAGTTTGCAAGCTGGGCTTCTTCTATGGGGCAGTCCTATCATAGACTGGAGCATATAAAGTTTGATGAAAAAAATGAACTCATCAAAAAAATAGAAACAACAACTGTCTCTCAGAAAAGAGTCCGATGGAATATTTTCGGGGTGTCCAGTGACAATGCCTATGATTACTTGGTTTTGGATGCCTACTATGACGATCAAGCCAGACATTTCTACCTATTTACACTCAAGGATGGGCAAGCGCAGGTTTTGTATGCTGATAAGGCACTAGAAACTATCAGTGCTGCGAATTTTGAAGAGACTGAAAACACAGATTTAGCGCAAGGTTTTAAGGAATTTCTCTTAAAAACGGGCGTAACTACAGAGAATGAGTCAGACACAGACAGTAGTGCTCTAACAGACAAGATAAAAGTAGCCATGGAATCTTACTCAGATAGTAAAGGTGAAAAATTTAAGTCGACTAACCTAGCAACATATGGTCGTTATTATGGGCTTGCAGTCCCAGATCAGATTATGCAATTTGGGCAAGTCGATGGAGAGAATTATACTTTTAAATGGCATGGCTATACTGCTGGTCTTGGAGAAAAACGATTTGAAATCTTGGCTTGTTATGTGAATGAAGCAGGGACAGAAGTGATTCTCTTTGGCTACAAGGATGGTCGCCCTACTATTTTACATACTGAGGGGCAACCAGAGATTTATAAAAACGAAGCAGGTGCTATTATAAATGCCCAGGTTCATTTTGTTGAATTTCACCAACCGATATTAGAACAAGTTTTCAAGTAACAAAGTTGGGCAATACCTCTTGCAAGCAAGACGTTTCTCGTGAAACATCCTTCTTATATAAAAAAGTTCTCCACATAAAATAATTTGTGGAGTTTTTTCTATAATTAATAGTTTAAACTATCCTTAAAATAAGAGTATACTATTTTTGTAAACGTTATCAAGTCTAAAAATTGTGAGATTATCAAGTTTTAGAAAAATAAAAAGGGAGGAAATTATGAACAAGTTTTCAAAAACCTTGAGAGATAACTGGATTTTTCTCTTAATGGTTCTACCAGGGACACTTTGGTTGATCTTATTCTTCTACATCCCGGTATTTGGAAATGTGGTTGCCTTCAAAGATTACCGAATGACTGGCGAAGGGTTTGTCCACAGTATTATGAATAGTAAATGGGTGGGACTAGACAACTTCAAGTTCTTGTTTAGTTCAAAAGATGCCTTTATTATCACTCGAAATACTGTCCTTTACAACCTTGGCTTCATCTTTATCGGTTTGATCGTGTCGGTTGGTATTGCCATTATCCTTAGTGAACTTCGCTCTAAGCAAATGGTTAAAATCTACCAAACATCTATGTTGTTCCCTTACTTCTTATCTTGGGTTATCATCAGTTTCTTTACAGATGCTTTCCTAAACATTGATAAAGGGGTCATCAACCACGCCTTGGAAGCTCTTGGTATGAAGGGGATTAACTTCTACGCTGACATCAGTATCTGGCCTTATCTTCTCCTCTTCCTAGGTATTTGGAAAGGCTTTGGATACAGTAGTGTTATGTACTATGCAACAATCATGGGTATTGATCCAACCTACTACGAAGCAGCAACAGTGGACGGTGCTAGCAAATGGCAACGTATCCGCAACGTAACCATCCCTCAGTTAACACCACTTGTGACAGTATTGACCATCCTTGCAGTCGGAAACATCTTCCGTGCAGACTTCGGTCTCTTCTACCAAATCCCTCACAATGCTGGTCAGCTCTATAGTGTAACAAACGTATTGGACGTCTATGTCTTTAACGGTTTGACTCAGACAGCAGATATCGGTATGGCTTCAGCAGCAGGTCTCTACCAGTCAGTCGTTGGTTTGATTTTGGTTATCCTATCAAACTTACTAGCACGACGTGTAGATCCTAACTCAGCCCTATTCTAGAAAGGAGGAGCATATGGCAAAAAAAGTTCAAAAAGCAAAAATTGATAATGTTGGCATACACTCCTTCAGCAAGAAAGCAGATATCTTCTTTAGTATCATATCTGGTTTGCTAGCCTTCTCTTGTATCTTGCCTTTCATCTTTGTTATCATTATCTCAATTACAAATGAGAAGAGTATCATTCAACATGGATATAGCTTCTTCCCATCACAATTTGGATTAGATGGTTTTGAGTTTTTGACTCAGTTCAAAGATAAGATTTTACAAGCGCTCTTTGTTTCAGTATTTGTAACAGTAGTTGGGACATTGACAAACGTCTTTATCACGACAACTTACGCCTACGCCATCTCACGTTCAACATTTAAGTATCGCAAATTCTTTACAATCTTCGCTCTTCTCAGTATGTTGTTCAATGCTGGTTTGGTACCAGGCTATATCGTAGTGACTCAATTGCTTCACCTTGGTGATACCATTTGGGCCTTGATCGTTCCGATGCTTCTCTCACCATTCAACATCATGTTGATGCGTTCCTTCTTCAAGAAGACCATCCCAGAAGCAATCCTCGAATCAGCTCGTATCGATGGAGCTAGTGAAGCTCGTATCTTCTTCCAAATCTGCTTGCCGCTCTCACTACCAGGTATCGCAACGATTACACTATTGACAGCGCTTGGATTCTGGAATGACTGGTTTAACGCCCTTCTTTACATAAAGAGTGATAACTTGTATCCATTGCAATATTTGCTCATGCAAATCCAAAACAACATGGATTACATTGCCAAGTCAGTTGGTATGTCAGGACAACTTGCAGTTGCCTTACCAAAGGAAACAGGTCGTATGGCCATGGTTGTAGTTGCAACCCTGCCTATCGCGATTCTCTATCCATTCTTCCAACGCTACTTTGTAAAAGGTTTGACCATCGGTGGTGTTAAAGAATAAGGAAATTTGAGAAACCTTGTTTCTCCCCTAGCCCTGATTTTTCTAGTTAAGGAAAATCAACAATTTCAACTTGTTAATAACTTTAAAAATAAAAAAAGGAGTTTTTATAATGAAAAACTGGAAAAAATATGCTTTTGCATCTGCTAGCCTTGTCGCTTTAGCTGCTAGCCTTGCTGCTTGTGGAAACCTTAAAGGAAATAACCAAAAAGCTGCTGATTCAGCTTCAGGTGACAAGACTGTTATCAAAATGTACCAAATCGGTGACAAACCAGATAACTTGGATGAATTGCTAGAAAATGCAAACAAAATCATCGGAGAAAAAGTTGGTGCTAAATTGGATATCCAATACCTTGGTTGGGGTGATTACGGTAAGAAAATGTCAGTTATCACTTCATCAGGTGAAAACTACGATATCGCATTCGCAGATAACTACGTAGTAAACGCTCAAAAAGGTGCTTATGCTGACTTGACAGAATTGTACAAGAAAGAAGGAGCTGACCTTTATAAAGCACTTGACCCAGCTTACATCAAAGGTAACACTGTAAACGGTAAAATCTATTCAGTTCCAGTTGCGGCTAATGTTGCGTCTTCACAAAACTTCGCCTTCAACGGCCCACTTCTTGAAAAATATGGAATCGATATCTCAGGTGTAACTTCATACGAAACACTTGAACCAGTATTGAAACAAATCAAAGAAAAAGCTCCAGATGTAATGCCATTCGCTGTTGGTAAAAACTTTATCCCATCAGAAAACTTTGACTACCCAGTTGCAAACGGACTTCCATTCGTCATCGACCTTGAAGGCGATACTACTAAGATCGTTAACCGTTACGAAGTTCCTCGTTTCGTAGAACACTTGAAGACTCTTCACAAATTCTATGAAGCAGGATACATTCCAAAAGACGTAGCAACTAGCGATACTTCATATGACCTTACTCAAGATACTTGGTTTGTTCGCGAAGAGACAGTAGGACCAGCTGACTACGGTAGCAGCTTGCTTTCTCGTGTTGCTAACAGAGACATCCAAATCAAACCATTTACTAACTTCATCAAGAAAAACCAAACAACTCAAGTTGCAAACTTTGTAATTTCAAACAACTCTAAGAACAAAGAAAAAGCAATGGAAGTGTTGAACCTCTTGAACACTAACCCAGAACTCTTGAACGGCCTTGTTTACGGTCCAGAAGGCAAGAACTGGGAAAAAGTAGCAGGTAAAGAAAACCGTGTTAAAGTCCTTGACGGATACAAAGGAAACACTCACATGTCAGGATGGAACACTGGTAACAACTGGATCCTTTACATCAATGAAAACGTTACAGATGAGCAAATCGCACAATCTAAGAAAGACTTGGAAACTGCTAAAGAATCTCCAGCGCTTGGATTCATCTTCAACACTGACAACGTGAAATCTGAAATCTCAGCTATCACTAACACTATGCAACAATTCGATACAGCTATCAACACTGGTACTGTAGACCCAGAAAAAGCTATTCCAGAATTGATGGAAAAACTTAAATCTGAAGGTGCTTACCAAAAAGTATTGGATGAAATGCAAAAACAATACGACGAATTCTTGAAAAACAAATAATCTCAAGAACAATTGATTTCGTGTATTCATTCCTAAAAGATGCGATCACTGCCTTGTCTGGATATTTCCAGACGGGGTGGTGATTCTTTTTACAGTATTTGCATATAATTATCTGTATTTAAAATCAGATATTTACTCTTACATATAACGTTGGACACAGACATATGAAAAAATACCATCTACTCTTTAAAATCAGTGCAATCTTATCCTACTTATTTTTCGTATATGGGCTTTCTCAGCTAACACTTAAGGTCCAAAACTATTGGCAATTTTCTTCTCAGATTGGGAATTTTTTCTGGATTCGAAATCTTATCAGTCTTGTCTTTATTGGCCTCATGATTTGGATTTTAGCCAAGGCAGGACATGGCTACCTTTTCGTTATTCCAAAGAAAAAATGGCTATGGTATACAGTTTTGACGGTTTTCGTAACTGTACTTTACATATCTTTTAATTTTCAAACGGCAAGACATGTACAGTCAACCTCTGAAGGCTGGGCTGTACTAATCGGCTATAGTGAGACAAATTTTGCCGAATTGGGTCTCTACCTGACTTTATTTTTCCTAGGTCCTCTGATGGAAGAGTTGATCTATAGGGGTTTGTTCCAACACGCCTTCTTTAAAGATTCGAAGCTTGGACTTGACCTGATTCTTCCTTCGGTTTTGTTTGCTCTTCCTCACTTTTCTAGCTTTCCAAATTTCCTAGATATTCTTGTTTTTTCGACATTTGGAGTATGTTGTGCTGGATTAACTCGTTATACCAAGAGTATCTATCCTGGCTATGCAGTCCATGTGATTAATAATATTGTAGCAACCTTGCCATTTTTGTTAACTTTTCTTCATCGAATATTTAGTTGAAACAAGATCTGAAAATGGTCTTGTTTTCAATTTTCAGTCAAATAAATTGCATTCGCTTTCCTGGGAGAGTATACTGGTATAGTTGAATGAAAAATTCTGATAATTTAATCTTAGAAAAGAGAATCAATCTTATGACAAAAGATATTCGAGTTTTACTTTACTATAAATATGTTCCCATCGAAAACGCGGAACAATTTGCTGCAGACCACTTGGCTTTCTGTAAGTCTATTGGCCTCAAGGGCCGTATCCTAGTCGCAGACGAAGGGATCAACGGAACCGTTTCTGGAGACTACGAAACAACGCAAAAATACATGGACTATGTTCACAGCCTTCCAGGTATGGAAGACCTCTGGTTCAAGATTGACGAAGAAAGTGAGCAAGCCTTCAAGAAGATGTTTGTTCGCTATAAGAAAGAGATTGTCCACCTTGGTTTAGAGGATGATAACTTTGATAACGACATCAATCCTCTTGAAACAACAGGTGCTTACTTGTCACCAAAAGAATTTAAAGAAGCCCTCCTAGATGAAGATACAGTTGTCCTTGACACACGTAACGATTACGAGTACGATCTTGGTCACTTCCGCGGGGCTATCCGTCCAGACATTCGTAACTTCCGTGAGTTACCACAATGGGTCCGTGATAACAAGGAAAAGTTCATGGACAAGCGTGTCGTTGTTTACTGTACAGGTGGAGTCCGCTGTGAGAAATTCTCTGGTTGGATGGTTCGTGAAGGCTACAAAGATGTCGGTCAATTGCATGGAGGAATCGCCACTTACGGTAAAGACCCAGAAGTTCAAGGGGAACTTTGGGATGGGAAAATGTACGTTTTTGATGAACGTATTGCAGTCGATGTCAACCATGTCAATCCAACCATTGTAGGGAAAGATTGGTTTGATGGAACACCATGTGAACGCTATGTCAACTGTGGAAATCCATTCTGTAACCGCCGTATCTTGGCATCAGAAGACAACGAAGACAAGTATCTTCGTGGATGCTCACACGAGTGCCGTGTTCACCCACGTAATCGCTATGTTTTAGAACATGAATTGACACAAGATCAAGTCATCGAGCGTTTAGCAGCAATTGGTGAGAACTTGGATCATTCTGAAGTTGTATAAAAGTAGGACAGTCCTGACGGGCTGTTTTTCTATGCTTTTGACCAAAAAATCTTAAATTTGTTTCTGCATCTTTCAGGAAAATGGTGTATACTATATGTAAACGATTTCAAAGGAGACCATTATGGTGAAGACATTTTTTATTCCAAATAAACAAAGTATTATAGGACAACAGGAGATTCTTACAGCTAAATCAATTTTAGGCTTAGTAGAAGGCCTAGAGTCGCATAGTTATGATGCTGTTTACCTCCGTCAACCTCTCAATCGTCTTGAGTATATCGAGTGTGCTGTTGTGGGAAAATCTCAGTTTCTCTTTAAAGTTCGCTACCTTGACTCTCAAAACGGCTATCAAGTCATCATTCCTGACTTGATTACAAGAGCTGACTGGGAGATTGTAGAAGGGCTCTTGCGGGCTTTGTCTAGCAAGCTTGGTGAAGCAGTTGAAGGCTTGGCAGACTTTGATTTGGAAAACTATTTCCAAGAAACGGTTAAGAACTATCTAGCTGATAAGGCTGCTCGTTTGGCCTTTTGCCAAGGTATTCTATCACCTGTCTACTTTGATAAGAAGGATTTAGAAAGTTTCTTGGAAGAAGATGGCTTGGCACGTTTTGAAGAGTTAGTTAAGAGGGTTCAAGGGTCAGATGCTTTTCCTTCCAGCGCTAAATTTTATCCAGATGGTGAAGGTAAGGTTCATGGGGTCTATCACCTAGCTCAGGGAGTAAAAACCATTTTGCCAAAAGGTCCTGTTGTTCCTGTACCTTATGTTGAACAGTTGGCTGGTAAGAACCTTGTCTGGGAGATTGACTTGGTAAAAATCTCTGGAGATGGTTCTAAGCCTGAAGACTATGAAGCAGTAGCCAGACTGGATTATCAAACCTTCTTAGAAGTTCTTCCAAAGGAACTTTGTCAGGATTTGGATGCCAACCAAATAGTGGTAGGACCAGTTTTGGGGGAAGATTTTGAGAACTTGGTAAAAGGTAACTAGAGGTCTAAATGAAAGATACTAGTTTTAAATAATGTGATAAGGCAGATCGTTTTTGGTCTGCTTTTTGTGTACACAAAAAATCCTGTCAGAGTGACAGGATTTTATCTTACATAAAAGCTAGGATTCGGAGATAGTCAGAAACCAGTGCCATTTCTGCTAGGAAAAAGAGAAATAGGACGCTTCCGTTGACGAGGACTGCGAAGAGAAGACGGTAGAAAGGATCAGTTTTACTATCCTTACTCGGTCTTGAGATGATGTAGAGGTTGCCAAGTAGGACCATACCAATACTAATGAGACAGAGAAGAGCCGCAAAGCGTAGGCCGTTAAAGAAGGCAAAGAAGCTAGCGACTCCTGTCAGTAGGATAGGCAGGGCGAAAATTCTGCTATACTCTTGAAAAGCTCTTTCTAGTGTCCAATCACTGTCCTGATCGACAAAGCGTTTGACTACAAATCCACCCATGAGGATTGAAAAGAAGAAGAGGCTTGTCGCTACTAAAATAGAGAAGACAGAAAAGAGATTGAGAGATGGGAATTGTTCCACGAAGTTGGCATCAATACTTGCCATGCGGCCGTAGTAGCTATGTTTGGCATGGTAAACAGTAAAGAGGAAACTCGTAGTAGAAAAGATAGTTAGGAGTGCAAAGGCATTATAACTGTGTTTTTTATCTGTATCAAAACGAGCTGTCGGCTCTTTCAGAGCACCTAGTAGCCAAGTCCAAAAATCAGCTAATTCTTCTTTGAAGATTGCAGTTTTTGTAGGGACAGGATCTGGGATAAATGGACTTTCCAAAGATTTGCTAGGCTGAGGTGCTTCCTTAACTGATTTTTCTGCTTGGTCTGTCTTTGTTGCCAGTTCTTCTTGTTCTTCAGTCTCTACAGGTTCTTCTGACTTATCTATCTTTTCTGATTTTTCAGCGAGCTCTTCAGTCTCTACAGTTTCCTCACTAGTTTCCTTATCTTTTGGAATAGCTTGGGAATTTTCCTCAACTACTGGCAACTCTTCTTTTTCTTTTAACTCTTCTTGGGGAATGACTGGGTCAGATGGGTTATCTTTTTTCTCATTGTTGGCTGTTTTCTCGAAATCAGCACTTTCGAACCATTCTTGAGTCATGATGAAACCTCCTTTTTTATTTCTTGTTTAAGTAGTAATGATTAGCTATTATTAACGATTTCTCGAATTGGGTGAGCGATCCGGTTCGTCAGGAATATTGATATCTTGACCTGCCTTTGCGACGAGGAGATCTTGCGTATCTTTTTTCTCTACTTTGTAAGGATTTGAGAATTCTTCGTCATTATTTACATGATTCCCCTGGACGGGATTCACTCCTTCTCGAGTTCGATGATAGATAGCCCCGTATTCTGATGAGAGATTGAGATTGATTCGTTCAAGCTCTTTTCGGGACAACATGAGTATGATGTCATTTTCTGCCTCGAATTCTACCTTACCATGCACTTGGATATCGTCTACAGAGATATGTTCATGTTCTGCTTGGATGCGGCTATCTGTTAGACTGGTTTCAAATACATTGACAATTCCAGTTGTGGTCAGTTGGCTATTTTTTATTTCGCTATTAGTGATCCGAAGAAGATAGCCATTTGACTGGATTTTGGCATTGCTGAGTTTTGCTTTAGCAATCGAAAGGACACCATGGTCGACCTGGGCTGTTAGATTTTTTAACTCTCTTCCTTTCGGTAGTGATAGAACGACTTCATCATTACGTCTAGAGACTCCGCTTGCGATAAATAGGATTCCCTCAATACTAGAACCTACAGAAGGACGTGTAGTTGGCTTGGTGTCTGAAATCTCAAGAGTTTTTTCTTTGATAGAATGTTGGAGATTTTCTTTTTCAGAGATGGTCGGGTGATACTGAAGGTGAATCTTGTCATCGCTAGATTCTCTAATGACGAGCGAATGTTCTGTCAGTGACATGTTTAGATTTTCAATGTCTTGGTCGAAAACGAGCTCTTCCATTCGACTTTCAAATACTGGTTTTTGTGACATTGCAAGGAGGCTTCTGACACCGTCTGTTTGGATGCCGATGATCATCATTGAAAAACCGATGATACTAGTAACAATACCAAAGATAAGAAATCCTTTTGTCCATTTACGCATGTCTTTCACCTCTCTTTCCTCTATTAAGAATCCATTGGATAAGTCGAAGGACTAGTAATCCAAAGAAACGTGTTACATAGGACGTTGCCAGCAGAACTAAAGATGAAGCTCCAATAGCTAGCAAACCTCCACCAAAAATCAGTACAAAAGCAGATGTCGATTCAGCCAGAACGTAGAAGCTTTCAAATAGGAGAACGCCTCCTAGGATTAGTCCAGCTACTGATACAGCAAAGAAGGCTATAAGTATACTGACAGCAGCGATAAAAATCCCGATGATAGCCATGAGAAGAGCAATTCCGACTGGAATTCCGATAGGAGCTGCAAGAAGGGCTAGAAGAGCGATGCGTAAAATATGGCGGTCGTTCTTGCTGGAATTTTCTTCGTTGATTTTCTTATCAAGAAGTGTGGTCAGGATATCATGGGCAGCCTCTTTTGGACTTCCCAGGCTAGCGATAAGCTCCTCCTCACCTTCTGGACCCGCATCATCAAAGAGTTCTTTGAAGTAATCCATGGCTTCAATGCGATCAGATTGAGGAAGCTTCATCAGATAGGCTTCAAGCTGATTCAAATATTCAGTTCTTGTCATGGCGAATGCTCCCTTCTATGATGCCATTGATCGTGTCAGTGTAGAGTGTCCATTCTTCTCGAAGGACAAAGAGTTGCTCCTCTCCAATCTCTGTCAAGGAGTAGTATTTCCGCATCCGACCTTGGTATTCGCGTGAGTATGTAGTCAGATAGCGGTTGGTATCCAGTTTTTTCAAGATGGGGTAGAGGGTAGATTCCTTGATTTTGGCAATGAGTTTAATGGTTTGGCTAATCTCATAACCATAGGAATCCCCTTGTTCTAGGATGGCCAAGATGAGAAATTCAATCAAAGCCGATGATGTTGGAAAATACATGAGGCACCTCCTTTTTTAGTATGTAAAAATTTTATATATAATTATTCTACACATACATCATACATCTATTTGTAAGCCCTGTCAAGCAATATGTGTAAAATTTTTATATATAAAAAATCTCCTAGTAAAAATTAGAAGATTAGAGGCTGTTTTGCATTACTTTGAGGCAATGCTTATCTGCAATCCTCATCATAAATGGGCGGAAGATAAAAATACTTGTCTTCAATCTTGATTTTGGCACAGAGGATGCCGTTTTGATAGACATATCCGTTAAATGGAGGATAGCTATCCAAGTTTTCTAGGATATTCTCAGGCAAAGATCTGAAATTGTAATCCCTCAGAGCCCCAGAACCAATCAATCTTTCAGTCCGATAGGCCTTGATTTCTTTTTCATATTTTTTGAGAAATTCTTCTCGTTTCCTTTCAAAGAGAGCCAAATCTCCGTCATCTAACTCGTAATATCGTTCGTAACCAGCAATCCAAGAAATATAAACACACAGTAAAGATTTTTCTATCTCAGGAGAGTAGCCAATTGTAAAGTAATTTTCTTTGTCGACCTGCCGATTTTCTACTGTGATAGTCTGTATAAAGTTAGTCATGATAATCTCCGTTTCAAGAATGAACTAGAAAGGCTTCTCATTTAAAAATCTTTTAGCTCATCAAAGATTTCTATAAATTTTTCTTTATCCATCCCTAAATCTTCAGGTAGTAAATCTAAGATCTCGACCAGGGCATCATAGATATCCTCTCTCTCGATTGTTTCAATAAAACAGTTACGCTTGTCCATTTTATTGAAACCTTGAGTATATTCTCTTATGAGGGCTTCGATGTGTTTTATAGTATCCTCGTTGGGGTTTTCTAGAAGCTTTATAAGGTTTGCTCTAGTCTTTCTATATAGAGAGGCTGCTTTTTTTGCGTTTGCGGTTGAAATATTTTCTTGTCCATCCCATGAGCGAAACGGATTGTCTAGGTTTTGGGCTAGCCATTCAGCTTTTCTCGGTTTAGTTATCCAAAGATTCAGTCCCTTGTCCTGCTGTTTTTTATAATATTTTTTGGCTACTTTAGCGGCCTCTTCTGGTAAGCTGCTCATCCAAAACATGCTTAATCGAGGTAAATCTTCTGGTTTTGGGATATCCTCTGCAGTAAAGCCAAACAAATCAACAGTTGAAAAATTGACTAACTCTTTTAATTCTGACAATTTGTGGAAATTAAGAATATGACCAGGTTTCCCCCACAATCTTAATTCCCTAAGCTTTGGATAGTTTTTTAAGATTTGTGCAAAGTCTATTTCAAGGATGTTAGAACAATGGATGGCTCCTAAATCTTTTAATCCCAGCACCTTAGGTAGAGAACGATCAAGTTGTAATCGTAAGCTGGCTCCATGGTCCTTTACAAGTATCTGACAATTGTCGCTCATGTCTCCTAATAAGACTAGCTCCTCCAAATCATCATTCAATCTAAGTTCCTCTACACCTGTCAAATCAATGGAAAGCCGATGTATGGATGTCTTAGAAAAATTCAGTTTTGTTTGTCCATGATTTTTAAGAACTAGTTCTGTAATAAAAGGAGTTGACTGCAAATACTCATATAAATTTTTGTGCCATTTCGTTAATGCCAACTTAGATAAACAAGGAAAGACCTTTAATTCTAATGCGTCTTCAAAAGGCGTCCACTCGTCATTGATATTGTGTTTAGAGATACGACACTCATTTCCTGCAAATGAAACTTTTTCCTTGCTTTTATCTGCTTTCTTAAATAAATCTCTTTTTTCTTTTGGTATTTCTTGCCATTTCAGTTGCCTATAAATATCGTAACCATTTCCCCAAAACATAGCATATGTGTTTGTGCTTTCGGTTGTTAATGGTGTTGTATTACCAATAAAAATATAATTTGACGGTACATGAATATCAACATTACTCAGATGCAAGCTTCTATCCCAGTACATAAAATCGATGTACAGTGGCTTCAAAGAAGATAGTTCTTCTTCTCTAAGAGGTTGTTCTCCTGACCAGTCTAATGACAGTAGGACAGCCTGCGACTTTTTCTCCCCTTCTTCTATCTTGGTTATCTGACAAGCTATGTATTTTTTTAGATGGAAATTGTAAACACAATATACGTCCCCTGCTTTTGCTAGCATACAAATTTCTCCTTACATGATTCAATGGTCTTTGGATAATCGAGATT
The DNA here is from genome assembly GCF_047460875.1 of Streptococcus infantis. Lineage (GTDB taxonomy): Bacteria > Bacillota > Bacilli > Lactobacillales > Streptococcaceae > Streptococcus > Streptococcus infantis_AA. The sequence goes on from NZ_JASHFI010000009.1 coordinate 37,348, forward strand.
TTTTATCCAATCAAAATTTCTTAATGGTGTTAAAATAATCATAAATGCAGACGTTTATAATTTCTACTTTAGCATCGCTTCAACTATCAATTCCCAAAGTAATAACCTTTTATGTACCCAAACAGTGCTACTCCTAATAAATTGTAACCGGAGTCTTCCTAGCTTTATTATACCATTTTTGCGCGTAGGAAGAGCAGTATGCTTGGTAAATCTATACTTTTTAAAATATTGTGAAGATACAAAAAACCAGACACAGTCTGGCTTTCATATCATTTGGCTTTTAGGTAAATTCTCTTAGATTTTATGAGTGTTATTTAGAATAGGAGTGTATCTATCTAAATTTTATCGTAGATTTCTCATACTTAATTTTCTTATCCAAAAGTTTCAATAAAGGCGTTACATATTCAGGATTTTGAAACTTAGGACCAAAAATGACCTTCTCAATTTGAATTGGGTTTTCCCGTTCTACATAAAGTTTACCAATTCCAGATTCTTTATCAATTTTTATTTTATCATTACTTGGGTCTAGATTAGCATAGCGTAAAATACGAAGTTCGTTTTCATATTTGTAATCTACAGATTTAAACAAGTAGCGAATTTCTTCGATACAGTTGGAGATGGCATCTTGATAATTCTTTTCCTTGATTTTTGAACCGATATCTAGTTTTTCTTTTAAACTATTCAACAATTTTTCTAATTCTTTTATTTCCGACTTCTCAAATAGTTCAGTTCGTTCTAGTTTCAAATTTTCCTCTGTATGCTTAACATAGGCAATTCGGTAGAGATAATCACTATTCCCTTTTGGTAGATTCTCTTTTTTTTCAGATTTCGACCTTTTTTCTTCATCTTTAATAGCTACAGTTGGTTTAATATTATTTAATTCATTTGGTGAGCCTTTTAAATCGTACGATAGAGTAGATTCTATCTTATTCATTGTCTCTACTAAGGAGATGCCCTCTTTACGCCAAGAAACATCATTGAAGGAAGTAAATCTAGAAAAATCATCTTCACGAAGTACCAGACAAACGCCTTTGGCATCATCACCATACTGGGACCACATGGTCAAATCATCCGTTTTGTTTGTAAAACTCATTAAAAACCAAGAGCTTGGTTCCAAGATGTCTCGCCTATCTAAGCCCAATATCTGTTCTATGACGATTCCTTCTTCAGGATCATTCATATAATTAGCATTATACAATCGAGTTTTTCCAGATACCGAAAAAGTACTTTTCTTCTTTTCATTCTCCTCTTTCTTCTTTTCATTCTCCTCTTTCTTCTTTTCATTCTCCTCTTTCTTCTTTTCATTCTCCTCTTTCTTCTTTTCATTCTCCTCTTGATCTAACATAATTTGGAGAGTGCTTCCCTTGGTGTAATGGCCGAATTCAAGAACTTTATTTTTATCTTCGTTTTTAAGTCCCAATTGATACTTAATTTTTTGAACAAGTTGATAAATTGATAGCAAGTTCCTTAGTTCACTCGAGTCTTCTTTATAACGCTGTGCCCATGTTTGTAAAATAGCATATTTAGTGTTCTTTAAAAGTCCTTCTTTTAAGACAAAATCGAATAGCCTGTACTCCTTATTGTCACAAACATTATCATTATTAAAAAAAAGAACATCAAAATTTTGTAACATGAATTTGGAAAATTGTTCATAGAGTTTTTTAATTATTTCTGTGGTTTGAAGACGTTCACTTAACTCCGTTTGATGATTAAGGAAACTTGCTAAAAACGTGCCATATATAAAAGCAATTTTTTCAGAATCCTGGAATTGTTGTTGCAAGGCTTGAAATTTCTCAACAGTGGTCTCAATCTCATTCAATTCAGTCTGCTTAGTTGAAAAATTGAACAAAATCTTAGCATACTGTAAAGCTATATCAGGTGATTCAGGGAATTGTTGTTGCAAGACTTGTAATTCCTCAACAGTAGTCTCAATCTCATTTAATTCAGTCTGCTTGGTTGATAAATTGACCAAAATCCTAGCATACTGCAAAGCTATATCATGCGAATCCTGGAATTGTTGTTGCAATTTCTCTAATTTTTTGGCAGTAGTCTCTATTTCCTTCAACTTAGTCTGCTTGGTTGATAAATTAACCAAAATCATGGCATACTGCAAAGCTATATCAGGCGCTTTCTGGAATTTTTTCTGCAATTTCTCTAATTTTTCAGCAGTAGCCTTCCGCTCCTTCAACTTAGTCTGCTTGATTGATAAATTGACCAAAATCCTGGCAAATGCTTCTGCTATATCATGCGAATCCTGGAATTTTTTCTGCAATTTCTCTAATTTTTCAGCAGTAGCCTTCCGCTCCTTCAACTTAGTCTGCTTGATTGATAAATTGACCAAAATCATAGCATACTGCAAAGCTATATCAGGCGATTTAGGGAATTTTTGCTGCAGTTTCTCTAATTTTTTAGCAGTAATCTCTATTTCCTTCAGCACAGTCTGCTCTGCTGATAAATTAACCAAAATCATAGCATACTGCAAAGCTATATCAGGCGAATCCTGGAATTTTTTCTGCAATTTCTCTAATTTTTTAGCAGTAATCTCTATTTCCTTCAGCACAGTCTGCTCTGCTGATAAATTAACCAAAATCATAGCATACTGCAAAGCTATATCATGCGAATCCTGGAATTTTTTCTGCAATTTCTCTAATTTTTTAGCAGTAATCTCTATTTCCTTTAGCGCAGTCTGTTCGATTGATAAATTGAACAAAATCCTGGCCAATGCTTCGGTTATATCATGCGATTCAGGAAATTTTTTCTGCAATTTCTCTAATTTTTCAGCAGTAGTTATCTGTTCCTTCAACTCAGTCTGCTTGGTTGATAAATTAACCAAAATCCTGGCATACGGCAAAGCTATATCAGGCGATTCAGGGAATTTTTTCTGCAATTTCTCTAATTTTTCAGCAGTAGCTTCTATTTCCTTCAGCACAGTCTGCTTGATTGATAAATTGAACAAAATCCTGGCCAATGCTTCTGCTATATCATGCGATTCAGGTATTTTTTGCTGTAAATTCTCTAATTTTTCAGTAGTAGTCACTAGTTCCTTCAGCTTAGTCTGCTTGGTTGATAAATTAACCAAAATCCAAGCATACTCCAAAGTTATATCATGTGATTCCTGGAATTTTTGCTGTAATTTCTCTAATTTTTCGGCAGTGGTCTCTAGTTCCTTCAACTCAGTTTGCTCGGTTGACAAATTGAATAAAGCCTTAGCATAACGTAAAGCTATATCAGGCGAATCCTGGAATTGTTGCTGTAAATTCTCTAATTTTTCAGCAGTGGTCTCTAGTTCCTTCAACTCAGTTTGCTTGGTTGACAAATTGAACAAAATCATGGCATACGGCAAAGATATATCAGGCGAATCCTGGAATTGTTGCTGTAAATTCTCTAATTTTTCAGCAGTGGTCTCTAGTTCCTTCAACTCAGTTTGCTTGGTTGACAAATTGAACAAAATCATGGCATACTGCAAAGCTATATCAGGTGAATCCTGGAATTGTTGCTGTAAATTCTCTAATTTTTCGACAGTAGCCTTCCGCTCTTTCAACTCAGTTTGCTTGGTTGACAAATTAACCAAAATCATGGCATACGGCAAAGCTATATCAGGTGAATCCTGGAATTGTTGCTGTAAATTCTCTAATTTTTCAGCAGTAGCCTTCCGCTCCTTCAACTCAGTTTGTTCGGTTGACAAATTGAACAAAATCCTAGCAAATGCTTCTGCTATATCAGGTGAATCCTGGAATTGTTGCTGTAAATTCTCTAATTTTTCAGCAGATGTCTCTATTTCCTTCAACTCAGTCTGTATGGTTGATAAATTGACTAAAATCCTAGCATATCGTAACGCTATCTCTTCAGATTCTGGGAATTGCTCATAAATTATTCTTGCCTTTTCTGCTAGAGCTTCACAGGCAGTCTTATCTGTCTGGTCTGCTGATAAGTCAAGGAGCTTATCTAACTCTGCTAGACTTTGTTCCAAATTGTATTTCTGTCCATCCATACTATGCCCTCACTTTGAAATAGTAATTATTGCTAGTTAAAACTAATCTGCCTTTTCGTTTCATAATTAGTTTCTACATATTTTATTATATCAAAAACCACATCTTCCTCCTAGTATATGTATGATGATTTTTAGATATATACTCATACAAAAAACCAGACTCAGTCTGGCTTGAAAAGTGTATTTATTTGTGGCAAATCCCAAAAACTTTTTTAGAGGATTTTCTCAGTTTTATCCACCATAAAGAGGGAGATGGTCATGATGACATCAATGATGAGGAGAGCCATTACCGCTGGAATCCAAGATTGGAAAAGGTCAAAGCTATAACCAAACAAGGTAGGACCAAATGCCGCCAAGATGTAACCACCTGTCTGGGCAAGCCCAGATAATTGGGCTGTCTTTTCAGGAGAGCTAGTTTTGATGGAGAAACAAACCATGAGGTAAGGGAAAAGAGCGCTACAGGCAGTTCCAATCAAGAGATGGGTAACTAGCCAATAGACGAAACTTGTGCTTGGGTAGAGAAGCATAGAGATTCCTAGCATCCCAGCTAGGGAGAGGACAGCCAGCATGATGTGACGATTGCGGTCTGACAAACGAGTTGTGAGACTTGGGATAGTCATCGAGAAGGGGATACTGATCAGTGAAAAGATAGAAGCCAGAAGCCCAGCATCTGTATGAGATAGTCCTGCACCGATGGCCATGGTTGGTAACCAAGTCATGCTAGTATAAAAGAGGAGGGATTGAAGTCCACCAAAAACGATGATGGCCCAGACATTTTTATTTTTTAAGATATTCTCTTTCTCTTGTTTTTTCTCATGTCCTTCTAGAAAATGATTGTGACCATGGTTGGGTAACCAAATGAAAAAGGTTAGCAAGCAGAGCAGGCTTAGACAAAGAATTAAGCCTTTCCAAGAACTTGCTTGAGTAATGGGTACAGAGAGATAGGAAGCAAGAGCTGTCGAAATTCCCATAGCAGTTACATAAAGTGTCGTTAGAAAACTGATTTTTTGTGGATAGTTTGCCTGGATCATACTAGGCAGAAGCACGTTGAAAATAGCGATACTTGCTCCGATGAGTAGGGTTCCCAGATAAAGCAATGGGAGATTGAAGATACGAATCACTGAGCCGATTGTCAAGACAAGGAGACTATAGGTAAAAAGATGCTCAAGTCCAATTTTTTGAGCCAAGCGACTCGCAAAATAGGAGAAGAGGGCGAACATCAAGAGAGGAAGGCTGGTCAAAACCCCAAGTGAGCTGACTTCAATTCCTAAACCTTGAGCAATGTCTCCTAAAATGGTAGGTAGAGCTGTAAATGGAGAACGTAAGACAGTTCCGATTAGGGCAATTCCTAGGACAAAAAAGAGTGAACGTTTTTTCATGTGAACCTCTCTAAGATGATTTTGATAACAGCTTATTTTAAGTTTTTTTACCAGAGATGTCAAGCTAGAGTAGGGAGATTCGGTTTTTACTTGAGCTAAATAAAAGTAAAGAAGGATGAGTTGTTTACTAGTTTTTTTCTTGGATTCAAATAAAAATAGGAAAGTCGGAAAATTTGTGATAAAATAGTGGAAGAAAATCTATACATTGGAGAAAAACTGTGTCTGAAAATCGGAAATTTAGTGTCTTGATGTCAGTCTATATCAAAGAAAATCCTACCTTTCTAGAAGAAGCGGTAGAGAGTATCTTACATCAAACGCTTAAGCCTAGTGAAGTGGTAATCGTTGAAGATGGTCCACTGACACCTGAACTGTATCAAGTTTTGGAAAAATTGGAAGCACAGTCAAGTATTCCAATCAAACGCTGTCCACTCGAACAAAATCGTGGCTTAGGGTTAGCGCTTCAGTACGGCGTCTTACAGTGCCAATATGACGTCATCGCTCGTATGGATACAGATGATATTGCTGTCGAAGATCGTTTCGAACAACAGTTTGACTTGATGGAAAAGGAAAACTTGGACTTGCTGGGAGGTCATATCGCAGAATTTATTGACCAACCTGATGAAATAGTGTCCTATCGTCGCGTTCCTATCAAGCACGAAGAGATAATCGCCTATCAACGTATGAGAAGTGCCTTTAATCACATGACTGTTATGTTCAAAAGAGAGATGGTTCTAAAGGCAGGCAACTATGAAGATGGCCTTTATATGGAAGATGACCTGCTTTGGCTCAATATGATTAGCGCTGGCGCTCGGACTGGAAATGTGGATCAGATTCTTTGTAAGGTGCGCGTGGGAGCGGGGATGTTTGAACGCCGTGGTGGTCTTCGCTATCTCAAACTCTATCGCCAAGCACGCCAAAGAATGCACGCGCGTGGACAGATTTCTTATGGCGAATATCTGAAAAGTGTTTTAATCCAAGTTGTCGTTGCCCTATGTCCAGGATTTGTACGACAGTTTATATTTTTAAAACTATTGAGAAAAAGCAACTAGTTAATCAGTTGTTAAAAAACATCTTGTAATTACTAGAAAATGTGATTTTGTGTAGGAGGATACCATTCACATGAACAAAAAAATGACAGATTATGTAATTGATCTGGTTGAAGTACTAAATAAACAACAAAAACAAGTATTTTGGGGTATTTTTGATGCTGCCAGCATGATTTCCTCTATCATTGTTTCTTATATTTTATTTTATGGATTGATCAATCCAGCACCTGTGGACTATGTCATCTATACTAGCTTGACCTTCTTGTTCTATCAGATTATGATTGGATTTTGGGGGCTCAATGCCAGCATCAGTCGCTATAGCAAAATAACAGACTTTATGAAAATATTCATCGGAGTAAGTATCAGCAGTGTCTTGTCTTATGTTATTTGCTACGCCTTCTTGCCACTTTTCTCTGTGCGTTTCATTGTTCTCTTTATCTTGCTCAGCACCTTCTTGATCTTACTTCCTCGTATCACTTGGCAGTTGATCTATTCTAGACGTAAAAAGGGTGATGGAGAAGGGGAACACCGTCGTACCTTCTTGATTGGTGCCGGGGACGGTGGAGCTCTCTTTATGAACAGCTACCAACATCCTACGAGTGATCTTGAGTTAGTCGGTATTTTAGACAATGATGAAAAGAAAAAAGGTCAGAAGCTCGGTGGTATCCCAGTTTTAGGTTCCTATGATCAGTTGCCAGAATTGGCCAAACGTCATCAGATTGAGAAAGTCATTGTTGCGATCCCTTCCCTTGATCCATCAGAATATGAGCGTATCTTGAAAATGTGTAACCAACTTGGCTTGAAGTGTTATAAGATGCCCAAGATTGAGTCGGTTGTCCAAGGTATCCATCCGCAAGTAGGTGGCTTCCAAAAGATTGATATTACGGACCTTTTGGGGCGTAAAGAAATTAAACTTGATGAGTCACGCCTAGGATCAGAAATTACTGGTAAAACCATCCTAGTGACAGGAGCAGGAGGTTCTATCGGTTCTGAAATTTGTCGTCAGGTTAGTCGCTTCAATCCAGAGCGCGTGGTTCTTTTGGGACACGGGGAAAATTCGATTTATCTGATTTATCATGAATTGATTCGTAGCTTCCAAGGAATTGACTATGTTCCTGTGATTGCAGATATTCAAGACTACGATCGCTTGCTTCAAGTGTTTGAGAAGTATGAACCAGCTATTGTTTACCACGCTGCTGCCCATAAGCATGTGCCGATGATGGAACGTAATCCCAAAGAAGCCTTTAAAAATAACATCCTCGGAACTTATAACGTTGCCAAGGCAGTTGATGTAGCTAAGGTGCCGAAGATGGTCATGATTTCGACAGATAAGGCAGTTAATCCACCAAACGTTATGGGAGCTACCAAACGTGTGGCAGAGTTGATTGTTACAGGATTCAACCAACGTAGTCAGTCTACCTATTGTGCCGTTCGTTTCGGGAATGTTCTTGGTAGCCGTGGTAGTGTGATTCCTGTCTTTGAGCGTCAGATTGCAGAGGGTGGTCCAGTGACCGTGACAGACTTCCGTATGACTCGTTACTTTATGACTATTCCAGAAGCTAGTCGTTTGGTTATCCATGCAGGAGCTTATGCCAAAGATGGAGAAGTCTTCATCCTTGATATGGGGCAACCTGTTAAGATTTATGATTTGGCCAAGAAAATGGTTCTTCTCAGTGGACGTACTGAAAATGAAATTCCGATTGTAGAAGTGGGGATCCGTCCAGGTGAAAAACTCTATGAGGAGTTGCTAGTATCAACCGAATTAGTGGATAATCAAGTCATGGATAAAATTTTTGTAGGTAAGGTTAATGTCATGCCACTTGAAGTCATCAATCAAAAGATTGAAGAATTCCGTGCCTTGCGAGGTTCTGAGTTGAAGCAAGCCATTATCGGTTTTGCCAATGAAACAACTCACGCTGATTAAAAACAAAACTAAGGTATTATCCCTAGAACTCTTTTTGATAGGAGGGAAGGGATAGTATCTTTTTTTTTCTAGATTTGGAGAGACTTTCAGAGTTTTTTGAACAAACTTGTTATTATTGAACAGATATGATAAACTATAGTAAATAAAAAAATTAGGGAGTAACTTATGATTAACGCATATAAAAGTTTCTTTAAAGGTTATGTAGATTTTACAGGCCGTTCAACACGTTCAGAGTATTGGTGGGTTTGGTTAACAAACATAATCCTCCTTGTCCCTTTTTACTCAGCATATTTTAATGTTATATTTAGCGAAGGAAGCGAGGGTGCTTTTCTTGCCTTTGGTGGCCTTGCTATTATTTACATGATTTTTGGTCTGGCACTTTTCTTGCCTTGGCTTGCGTTGACAGTTCGTCGTCTCCGTGACGCTGGTTTCCATTGGGCACTCATTTTCGTTGGCTTTATCCCAATGGTTGGAGGAATTGCTTTACTAGTCTTGTTAGCTATGCCAAGCAAGGAAGTAGAGGTAGTAACCCTTAATAAAGCTGAAAAAGTTGAAGTTGAAGAAGTTGTGGAAGTTTCACCTTTCGAAGAACCAGACAACAAATAGGATAGCCAAACTTCACCATCTATTTAGTTGACTAGCATTCTTCCTACTAGTAGGTAAATCACTAACACTCCCATATCCATTTGTGGATTGAGGAGTGTTTTATTTGTAAATATTGGTGATTTCTAGCAGTATTTGAGAGACTAACATATACAACCAATCAATTAGGAGTAGCGTATGATTCAGGCATATAAAAATTTCTTTAAAGGCTATGCAGATTTTACAGGCCGTTCAACACGTTCAGACTTTTGGTGGGTTTGGCTGATGAATAGTATTTTGTTCCTACCCCTTTATATATTCTGGTTTCAAATGGCCTTGAAGGATGCCGGAGGAACAGATCCTATTTTAGGAGTAGCAATCATAAGTGTTTATATGATTTTAGCTATAGTGTTATTTACACCAAGCCTTGCTGTAAAAGTTCGCCGTTTGCGTGATGCAGGTCTTCACTGGGCCTTCATCTTCCTTCACTTCGTTCCAATGGGTGGTATCGCTCTTTTGGTCTTGCTAGCTATGCCCACTAAGGAAGTAGAAACAGTCACTATCGATAGATCTAAAGAAGTTGAAGCCGAAGAAGTTTCCCCTTTTGAATAATGTAACCAATGTGAGGAAAGGTATTTTTCCGAGTCAAGTACAGATAAAAAGACTCCCAAGTCTAGGAGATACTAGATTTGGGGGTCTTTTGCTTAATCTTTCTTCTGTAAATGATTTAAAATATCTTCTGTTTGGTGAGCAATCCAGTCAGGATGATAGTCCATGAGGTCTTTCTCCTCACCGAATCCCCAGGTTACTGCTAGTTTTTTAATACCAGTTTCTTGGGCACCAATCATATCAAACTTGGTATCTCCGATAATAACGACCGTTTCAGGAGCTAGATGATGGGTTTCCAGAGCCTGACGAATGACATCTGCCTTGTGCAGGGCTTGAGGACTTGAACCATAGATGCCGTCAAAGAAGTGGTCAATCTCAAAATTACTAGTCATATCAACTGCTGTTGGTGTATTTTTGGTTGTTGTGATATAGAGAGGATATTGTTCAGCTAGTTCTACGAGTAAATCTTTGATATGAGGATAAAGCTGGGCTTCGTAAACACCCTTTTCCTTATAGTAGGAGCGATAAAGCTGGATAGCTTGATCAATCTGCTCAGTCGGTAAGCAAGTGGCAAAGCTGGTTTCTAGCGGAGGCCCCATAAAACCACGAATAGTCTTGGCATCAGGGCTTGTCACTCCCAGTTGCTCAAAGGTATAGGTGAAACCATTGTGGATACCGATAGAACTATCAACTAGCGTTCCATCTAAATCGAAAAAAATAGCAGAAATTGATGACATATACTCTCCTAATGATTTTGAAATTATTCGCCGAAGATTTCTTTTTGAAGGCGACGACCTGTAGGTGTGGCAGCGAGCCCCCCTTCAGCAGTTTCACGGAAGGCAGTTGGTAAGCTAGATCCTACTTGATACATGGCGTCAATGACCTCATCAACTGGGATTTTTGATTCGATACCAGCCAGAGCCATATCGGCTGCGATGAAGGCAAAGCTTGCTCCCATAGCGTTACGCTTGACACAAGGAACTTCAACCAAGCCTGCAACAGGGTCACAAATGAGACCGAGCATATTTTTAATGACAAAAGCCAAGGCCTGGCTAGCTTGATAGGGACTTCCTCCAGCAGCTAAGGTCAGGGCAGCGGCACTCATGGCAGAAGCAGAGCCAACCTCTGCTTGGCAGCCTCCTTCAGCTCCTGAGATAGAAGCGTTGTTAGCAATGACGAGCCCGAAAGCGCCAGCAGCAAAGAGAAAGTCTAGTTGTTGCTCATGAGTTAAATCCAACTTTTCAATAGCAGCAGTGAGAACGGCTGGAAGGCAGCCAGCACTACCAGCTGTCGGAGTGGCACAGACCAAACCCATCTTGGCATTGTGTTCATTAACGGCGATAGCATTACGAGCAGCAGACAAGACAGTTAAGTCTGATAAGGTCTTTCCTTTTTTGATGTAGTGGTCAAGCTTGGCAGCGTCACCACCTGTCAAACCGCTACGAGATTTCTTTTCACTAAGACCAAGCTCAACTGAAGCTTTCATGACTTCAAGGTTGCGCTCCATGAGAAGGAGAACTTCTTCGCGCTCACGACCAGTCAATTCAAACTCAGTCCTAATCATGAGCTCAGCAACATTTCCTTGAAAATCTAAGTCGGCTTGTTGGACTAATTCTTTGATAGAATAAAACATAGTTCCTCCTATTGAAAGAAATTGACATTGTGCAGATGAGGAATTTTACGAATTTCTTCGATAGATTCGTCACAGTTGCGACTATCAACTTCGATAATCATAATGGCTTTCTCACCAGCCTTTTCTCGGGTCACATTCATCTGAGCGATGTTGATATCAAAGCGAGAGAGGGCCTCTGTTACGTGAGCAATCATACCAGGAACATCCTGATGGACAATGATGATAGTAGGAGTATTCATATTAAGGGATACCGCAAAACCATTGAGCTCTGTCACTTGGATATTACCACCACCAATTGAAATTCCTGTTACACTGATAGTCTTACGATCATTCTTCACAGTGATTTTCGTAGTGTTTGGATGAGGTGCGTTGCTATCTTTTTGGATAGTCCAGACGATTTTGATGCCACGCTTGTGGGCGATTTCTAAACTGTTAGGGATTTCTGGATTATCTGTATCCATTCCTAAGATTCCAGCTACAAGGGCAAGGTCTGTCCCGTGTCCACGATAGGTTTTTGCAAAAGAGTTAAAAAGCTGGAATTCAACCTCAGTTGGAGTATCATCAAAGATAGATGAGACGATTTTCCCGATTCGAACAGCTCCTGCTGTATGACTACTAGATGGCCCAATCATGACTGGTCCAATGATATCAAAGACAGATTGAAAACGAAGTGATTGCATCTGTTTCCCCTTCAAAAGATTCTTACCTCTATTATATCAAAGATTAGATGCAAGCGCTCAATTCCATGATAAAATATCTAAAATCCTCGCAAAGCCTATAAAATCAAGCCTTTTGTAACAAAAAAAGGCTATTTAAGTGAAATAAAACATAGTCTTGTAACATTTCTACATAAAAACGTCAAGAAACAGTAATAATAGTAGGGTATGATGGAAATATAAGAAAGAAGGAGAAACTTTTTAAATGAAATCAACTATTAAAACAAAATTTGCAGGATTGGCAGTCGTACTTGGATTCCTTGCACCATCACTAACTTTTGCGCAAGAGACAACAACTTACACAGTTAAAGCTGGTGACACTCTTTCAGAAATTGCAGAAACACACAACACAACTGTTGAAAAATTGGCTGAATTGAATAATATTGAAAATATTGACCTTATCTTTGTAGACCAAGTCTTGATTATTGATGGTCCAGCTGCTGCAGTAGCTGCAACGACTTCAACAACCTATGAGGCTCCAGCTACAACAGAGGCAACGACAGAAGTTGCAACTTACGAAGCAGAAGCAACTGAAACAACAACTTATGAAGCTCCAGCAGCACCAGTTGTGGAAGAAAGCCACACTGCTCCAGCAGCAACAGTAAGCGGATCTGAAGCAGAAGCCAAAGAATGGATCGCTCAAAAAGAATCAGGCGGTAGCTACACAGCTACAAACGGACGCTACATCGGACGTTACCAATTGACAGATTCATACTTGAACGGTGACTACTCAGCAGAAAACCAAGAACGTGTAGCAGATGCCTACGTTGCAGGACGTTACGGTTCATGGTCTGCAGCTAAGAACTTCTGGCTTAACAACGGTTGGTATTAAGAACTAATTAGCAGAATAAGATGCAAAAGTCGAGGGATTTCCTCGACTTTTTTATATTTTCTTTGCTTGATAATAGGTCTCTACTTCTTTTTGGAGATGAGATAGTATGGAGGTTTCATTGGTTAGCTCCAGAAGGGAAAAACCTTTCTGGATAAGAAGCTCATTATTGGTGCAAATACCTATTCGAACATAGGCGATCGCTAAATTATCGTATCTTTTCTTTTTCTTAGCATCCTCTAGTAAAGTGTAGCAGATCTGTTGACACATATTTTTATCTTGATTGTATAGATAGAGTGTGGAAAGGTTGAGTAGAATTGTCATTCGTAAGCCATATAAATGTTGATAGTTTTTATAGATTTCAAGGCGTTACAAGATTTTTCCAGTGATGAGGTGGAGGTGTTCAATGGGAAAACTGAAAAGGATGGTATTGAGGATTTTTAAGTCACTCTCATACCAAATATCTTGTTTTTCAATTTTCCTCCAAAGTTTCTTGACAACCTGTTCTGCGTGGTCTGATAGTTCCCCTGTCCCGTGTTGACGGATATAAATGACAACTTCAAGCATGTCGCTGATCTCCTCTATAGGAAGGTCGTGGTGGGTTTTGAGATAGTCTTGGCATTTTTGAAATAGTTTTTCGAGTTCACTAGTCCCTAGGATTGAGCCCATATTGAGATAAGTTTGCATGATTTTTGTTCGTTGATTCGGCTGATAGAGGTGACAGATATATTCAAACTCTTCAAAACTCATATTGATTTGCCGGAGAAGAAATTCCATATTCTCATATTTTGGAGTTGTTTTTCCACTTTCGATTTTTGATAGGCTGGTTCTTGAGAGAACACCTCCACAGACTTCATCTTGGGTTAATCCTTTTGACTCACGGATGTCTTTATATACTTTTCCGAAATCATAGCGCATGATTTTCTCCTTTTCGTGAAAAAAGTTAACAAAAAATTGAATTCTATTAAAAATATTGTATCATAGTAATATAAAAAGTAAAAAAGATACGAAAATATGAGTAGAAGAGATTTCTGAGTAATGTGTTTTGCTTGGGTGTCAATTGTCGATGCTATTACAACGAACTGGGATAATAATGATGTAAGTAAGAGAGTACCATAAACGCCTTGTGGTAACTAGATATGGGTATTAAAATGGAAAAAAATTTTGTTATTATTTTTTTTGTATGTCTATTTATATCATCCATAACTTTTTTAGCCTATGATTTTGTTAGCGAAGAAATAAAAAAGTTAATTATTTGGATTAATGTTCTTTTTTTGATTTTAATCATAGCAATGATGATTTATGCAAAATTAAAAAAGATGAGGATATTGTAAAATTATGATGCGTAAACTAATTGTTTTCTTACTAATGCTCCCTTTTTTTGTCTTGTGGATAGAGTTGCATGTCTTAGTGAATAACTTGCCATTGAATCTAGAAGTTCCCCTTGATTTTGTGATCAGTATGAGTCTTACTTTCTGTAGTTTGATTTTCTCAAAAATAGTTTTAGACCTACTATATGCATTGAAAGATTTATACAAGAAAGAGGGTCTTATTACGATTTTTCCTTTTATAGTTCTAAGAAGGAAAAAAGTAAATATAAGATTCTCGCCCTATTTTTCATTTCATCGAAAAAGTTTGTCTACTGATGATTTAAAATCTAGGATTATATGGAGTTTCTTTCTTGAAATTGCTATTATCCTAGTATTTATTTTTAAAATTCCTTTTGCTATCATTGCGCTTACTACAATCTTTTTTTGGACTATAATGGATATCAACCATCTCGTTTTTAATAAGACGGAATTTCTTTTTAATCAAAACAAATGGCAAAAAGAAGATTCGTTTGAAAGTGATTTGACGAAAACGTTAAAGGATAAAATACAAAAATCAGAGCTAACTTATTCTGATTTAATGTGTATTCTGCTGTATGATGCGATTAACCAATCCCCCTTTTTAACGGATAGTGAACTCTTTGAAGATGTTTTGAAAAAAATCGAAGATTCTCATAATACCCTTCTGTGTACAGGTCTTGTCGAGTTACTGATGTATGAAATGTCTATTAGTAACAATAACAACTGGCAAGAAAAGGTTGATAAAATTAGGATACAGCTCATCAGAATCAATCAATTAGATTTTTTCTATTATACAAGTTGGTTAAGGCAAAATTTTGATTTCTGTATGAATAGAGAATACGATCAAATGAAATCTCGGAAATTATTACTGAGTAATAAAAAGATAGTTTAAGTTCGACCTGTTCGTACAACAAATGAAATAATTTCAACTAATTTGGTTTGAAAATTTGGAAATAGTACTAGTGAGAAGGACAGGATGATAGTATTATGATAGTTATTTTAATTTCAGTGGTTGTAGCATTTCTATATTATGTAATTACAGAATATTTTAAGAATAGTTATATTGACTGTATACTATTTCTAACATTGCTGCTTTCTCATTTGATATGGGATTACTATTTTTTGCCCATTGAAATTTTAATGGCATTAAGTGGAGTAAATTTGCTAGCAAGATTTTTCAAAAAAAGAGAAGTCAATAGATTTGCTAGTGGATTATTAAGACGAAAGGTAAAATTGGGATATTTAAAATGAAACATTTTTTTGCAGGAATTGGTGAGATTCATTTTTTGTTATTTTTATTATATCTAAGCATGTCTATTAGTCCAATTATTGGACTAGTGATTGGACATACTAAAATAAATCTAATAAATTCTATTATTATGGCTCTTTTTATGTACTATTATTTTTATTTGATGTAAACATTAGTGGTAGCAGATTTATTAAGGCTCTGACAAGTTTATGGATTTTCTACACCTGAATTAGTAGGTTGATGACTATTTGTATTGCTATCTTCAGCATGATTACTATTGGTATTAGCCTCTGCTTGATCTCCTGTATTGACAACATTATTTCCACTACTACCAGATGAATATTGCTCAGCTGCAGGTGTTTGGGAGTTACTAATGCTTCCATATGATTCAGAGTAGGTTGGAGTGTAGTTGCTATCTTCTGAATTGTAGGATTCTACTCTCTGAACGCTACTAGTCGTTTCAGTCTGGTTAGACTTTTGTTCCTCTTTTTTAGTCAAGACTTCAACTTGTTTTTGGAATTTAGAGATTAGTTCTTGAATTGGTTTTATCTTTTCTTCAAGAGTAGCTTGGTCGCTGGCAGAATTAATGTTTTTAATGATGTCTATTATTTTTTGTAAGGAAGTGATGGTCGTTTCAAGTGTTTGTTTATCTTGAAACTGGCTATCAGAATCTTTTATATCTAGTTTTAAAGCTTTTTCACTATAATGATTTGTGACTTTATCGGCAGTAGAAGTAAGAAAGTCTGCTAGTGTCTTTTTGCCTTCATCAGTAGTTGGTTTCAATTCTTGGATCTTTTTCCAATCTTCTATAATGGTTTCAGAATCAATATTGAAGTCTTTAATGGCATTTTTTACTTGTTCGACATCTTGTTGATTTTTTTGATGGTTGACGAGAGCAACGTTCCCTCTCTCTGCTTGGATTTTTTCTTGATGGAGGACTAAGCCTGTCAAAAGTCCAAAACCCACAACAATGGTAATAGTAAAAATGGTATTTTTTGATTTTAGGATCTCTTTGTAGTTTTTCACAATAGTTATACGCACATGGATGATGATATATGTATGGAATCATGTGCGCGTTCCTCCTTATTACAGTATATCATTTTTAGCTGATTTTAAAAAATAAGTTTATAAAGAGAATAGAGGTTTAGGTATGAATTGCCTTCTTTTGTGTTCATATCTTCATGTATTTACATAAGAGAGCGATAGATTGTCAGCATCTTCCTTGTCTTCTCTATCTAAGCATGTTATAATGAAAACTGCTCAAACGACCTTCAATCGTGATAGCAAACACGACCTTCAATCGTGAATAAACGAATAGATGGGAGAACTACCATGAGTGATAACTCTAAAACACGTGTTGTCGTGGGGATGAGTGGTGGTGTTGATTCGTCGGTCACGGCTCTCTTGCTCAAGGAGCAGGGCTACGACGTGATCGGTATCTTCATGAAGAACTGGGACGACACAGATGAAAACGGCGTCTGTACGGCGACCGAAGATTATAAGGATGTGGCTGCGGTAGCAGACCAACTGGGCATTCCTTACTACTCTGTCAATTTTGAAAAAGAGTACTGGGACCGCGTTTTTGAGTATTTCCTAGCGGAATACCGTGCAGGACGCACGCCCAATCCAGACGTTATGTGTAACAAGGAAATCAAGTTTAAGGCCTTTTTGGACTATGCCATGACCTTGGGAGCAGACTATGTAGCGACTGGGCACTATGCCCGTGTGGCGCGTGATGAGGATGGCACTGTTCACATGCTTCGTGGCGTGGACAATGGCAAGGATCAGACCTATTTCCTCAGCCAACTTTCACAAGAACAACTCCAAAAGACTATGTTCCCTTTGGGACATTTGGAAAAATCTGAAGTTCGCAGACTAGCAGAAGAAGCAGGTCTTGCGACTGCTAAGAAGAAAGATTCGACAGGGATTTGCTTTATCGGAGAAAAGAACTTTAAAGAATTTCTCAGCAACTACCTACCAGCTCAACCTGGGCGTATGATGACTGTGGATGGTCGCGATATGGGTGAGCATGCTGGTCTGATGTACTATACAATCGGTCAGCGTGGTGGACTCGGGATCGGTGGACAACACGGCGGGGACAATGCCCCTTGGTTCGTTGTCGGAAAAGACCTAAGTCAGAACATTCTCTATGTAGGTCAAGGTTTCTACCATGATTCGCTTATGTCAACTAGCTTAGAAGCCAGTCAGGTCCACTTTACTCGTGATATGCCAGAGGAATTTACGCTAGAATGCACAGCTAAATTCCGCTACCGTCAGCCTGACTCTAAGGTGACAGTTCATGTCAAAGGAGACAAGGCAGAGGTCATCTTTGCGGAGCCACAGCGCGCCATTACACCAGGACAGGCAGTTGTCTTTTACGACGGTGAAGAGTGTCTAGGTGGCGGTTTGATTGACAATGCCTACCGTGATGGCAAGGTTTGTCAGTACATATAGATTGACAAATGTTCTCAATTTGCTACAATAATAAAAGCAATAGAAATGATGGTCAAAGCTCATGGATGTTGCAGGCTTTTTGTCCTGCACTTCTTTGGAGTTTTGACTGTTTTTGTGTCGTTTAGAGGAAAGGAAAAAAGATGATTCAACAAGACTTTCGGACAAGAGTAGAAAATACGGTTTTTGGAGTTCGGGCGACAGCCTTGATTCTCCAAAATCGCAAGCTCCTAGTTACCAAAGATAAGGGCAAGTATTACACTATTGGCGGTGCGATTCAAGTCAATGAAAGCACGGAAGACGCGGTAGTCCGTGAAGTCAGGGAAGAATTAGGTGTCAAAGCTGAGGCTAGACAACTAGCTTTCGTGGTTGAAAATCGTTTTGAACAGGACGGTGTTTCCTATCACAATATCGAGTTTCATTATCTGGTGGATTTGCTTGAAGATGCCCCATTGACCATGCAAGAAGATGAAAAATCGCAGCCCTGTGAGTGGATTGATTTGGACCAGCTCCAGAATATCCAACTAGTTCCAGCCTTTTTAAAAACAGCCCTACCCGATTGGGACGGCCAACTAAGACACATTCATCTTGAGGAATAGGAGAGAAGAGGATGGTTAAGCTTATTGCTCATGTGCTTGTTCATAGTGGTGGTGATTATTTGCTCATTCAGCGTTCGGAAATTAAAAGAGGACAACCCAATGTTTATCCGACTTACTGGGATATTCCTGGTGGCGGGGTTGAAAAGGGTGAACTTCCGCGAGATGAAGCTCTTAGAGAATGTATTGAAGAAGCGGGAGTTATGTTAGACGGCAGTTCGCTCAAACTTCTTCACGAAGATAGTCAACTGGATACCTCTAAGGATACTGTCTTTACTCGCTTAGTTTATAAAGCAGAGTGGGTTGGGGAGAAGCCAATTATCAGATTAGATCCTGAAGAGCATACACACTTTAAATGGGTTACCATGGATCAAGCTCTAGAGGAGGAGAAGTTAGTTCCTTATTTGCGAGAAATTTTTGAAAGGTTAAGAAATGACTTATAATTTTACGGAAGAATACGATATTATTGTAATCGGTGCTGGGCATGCCGGGGTGGAAGCTTCCCTAGCTGCTAGCCGTATGGGTTGCAAGGTCTTGCTTGCGACTATTAACATTGAAATGTTGGCTTTCATGCCATGTAATCCCTCTATCGGTGGCTCTGCCAAGGGGATTGTCGTGCGCGAAGTGGATGCCCTCGGTGGAGAAATGGCTAAGACCATTGACAAGACTTACATCCAGATGAAGATGCTTAACACTGGGAAAGGTCCAGCAGTTCGAGCTCTTCGTGCGCAGGCTGACAAGGAGCTTTACTCTAAGGAAATGCGCAAAACGGTTGAAAATCAAGAAAATCTCACCCTTCGTCAGACAATGATTGATGAGATTCTGGTAGAAGATGGCAAGGTAGTTGGTGTGCGTACTGCGACTCATCAAGAGTATGCTGCAAAGGCTGTTATTGTAACTACAGGAACGGCTCTCCGTGGGGAAATCATCATCGGAGACCTTAAGTACTCGTCAGGTCCTAACCACAGCCTGGCTTCTATTAACCTTGCTGATAATCTCAAGGAACTGGGACTTGAAATCGGTCGTTTCAAGACAGGAACGCCTCCACGTGTCAAGGCTTCTTCTATCAACTATGATGTGACAGAGATCCAGCCAGGAGATGAAACACCAAATCACTTCTCTTACACTTCACGTGATGAAGATTATGTCAAAGACCAAGTACCGTGCTGGTTGACCTATACCAATGGTACCAGCCATGAGATTATTCAGAATAACCTCCACCGCGCGCCTATGTTTACAGGCGTGGTCAAGGGAGTGGGACCTCGCTATTGTCCGTCGATTGAGGACAAGATTGTGCGTTTTGCGGACAAGGAACGCCACCAACTCTTCCTTGAGCCAGAAGGGCGCAATACAGAGGAAGTCTATGTTCAAGGTCTCTCAACCAGCCTTCCTGAGGATGTCCAGCGTGACTTGGTACATTCCATCAAAGGTTTGGAAAATGCAGAGATGATGCGAACTGGTTATGCTATCGAGTACGACATGGTCTTGCCTCATCAATTGCGTGCGACTCTGGAAACCAAGAAAATCTCAGGACTTTTCACAGCTGGTCAGACCAATGGAACATCAGGATATGAAGAGGCAGCAGGTCAAGGGATTATCGCTGGTATCAACGCCGCTCTGAAAATCCAAGGCAAGCCTGAGTTGATTCTGAAACGAAGCGACGGTTATATCGGAGTGATGATTGACGACTTGGTAACAAAGGGTACCATTGAACCCTACCGTCTCTTGACCAGTCGTGCTGAGTACCGTCTCATCCTCCGTCATGACAATGCCGATATGCGTTTGACCGAGATGGGACGCGAGATTGGACTTGTAGATGATGAACGTTGGGCTCGTTTTGAAATCAAGAAAAATCAATTTGAAAATGAAATGAAGCGTTTAGACAGCATCAAACTCAAGCCAGTCAAGGAAACAAATGCTAAGGTTGAAGCAATGGGATTCAAACCATTGACAGATGCAGTCACTGCCAAGGAATTCCTCCGTCGTCCAGAAGTCTCTTACCAAGATGTGGTTGCCTTCATCGGACCTGCCGCTGAGGAGTTAGATGACAAGATTATTGAATTGATTGAAACAGAAATCAAGTACGAAGGCTACATCTCAAAAGCCATGGATCAGGTTGCCAAGATGAAACGCATGGAAGAAAAACGCATTCCAGCTAACATCGACTGGGATGATATTGATTCTATCGCGACAGAAGCTCGCCAGAAGTTCAAGCTCATTAATCCAGAAACCATCGGCCAAGCCAGCCGTATTTCGGGAGTAAACCCAGCAGATATCTCCATTTTGATGGTGTATCTAGAAGGTAAAAATCGAAGCATCTCAAAAAATTTAGAAAAGAAAGCTGACTAAAAACAAAATGCTGAATTCTCTTTTAGGGAATTCAGTTTTTTTGATAGATTGCTTCTCTTTTTTCGAATAAAGAGAAAAGGAGAAGAGATGATAACAGTAGAAGAAAAAAATTTTTTAGACGCCTATAAAAAGGCGTCTTATCACCGTTTTTATGAGATTGAACGCTTCGCTAATCTCTGTAAAAAGCTGAACAAATGCCCTCAGCAGGCTGACAAGAACTAGACTTTTTGATATACTAGAACAAATCAAAAACTAGGAGAGAATGAATGAATGTATATGGCAGATTAGACGATGAACCAACTCCAACTTGGACTGGAAATCAAGAAAATTCAGGTGGGGAAGAGGAGCGAGAAGAGTTTGAAACACGACAATCTGCTCGCTTACCATTGTTTAAAATCTTAATTTGGAGCACTTTAGCGGTACTTGTATCTGTAGTTCTTCCTTTTGTGCTAGGATTGACCAGTCCAGAGCAGGCTCAGGATTTCTATATTGGATGGGCTATGCACCAAGGAGGAGAAATCTACACAGACTATTTTGGAACGAGTGGTCTCCTCTATTATTTCCTACAGTATCTAGCTAAAGGTAGCCTTTTATTTGCGGCCTTTAATTGGCTTGCTTTAGTGGGCGCTGGAATTTTTCTTTTCCGTTCAACCTATGACTTGACGAAAGAGGACGAGCAGTCTCGACAAGTATTGACGATTTTTTACCTTCTTGCGGGAGGTCTTAGCTTTGGTGGTGGCTATGCCACAATTCTTGCTCTTCCATTTTTATTCTACGCCCTAAACTTCGTCACAACCTATTTGGCAGAATCTAATCATGACAAAGGTTTCTTGCGTATCGGGATGAGTTTGGCGCTTGCCTTCTTCTTGGCGCCTCTAGTCACAGTTCTATATACTCTTGTCTTGTTTTTAGCCTTACTAGCCTTTAATATCGGACGCGGCTACTTGGCTCGTGGCTTTTATCAATTTCTTGCGATTTGTCTAGGATTTTCACTCTTCTTTTATCCAATCGGTTACTACACAGTTTATAAAGGGAGCTTCGGGAGTGCTATTAGTCAAATTCTCTATCCAATTGATAGTTTGAATTTTATGTCCAACCCAGGTCTGCTAGATAATCTCCTCTTTTATGGATTATTAGCAATCGGTCTCGGAGGATTGACCCTTGTGTTTGCAGGCTTTTTCCAGTCTAAACCAAGCAAGCAATACGTCCTATCTATATTTGCTGCGGTTGCTCTTGTACTATCATTAGGCTTGGAAATTTTCTCTACTGAACCGATCCATGGAAGTCGTCTAGCTGAGTTGCTTCCTTTCATGTCCATTTTGTTATTGACTCGAATTCGTGCCAATAATGCAGAGGGAGTGAGTCGTAGTAGAAGATATAGCGAAGCCCCTTCAGTATGGGCAATCTTCCTCAAAGGAAATGTTTACCTGCCTATCTTGGCCCTTGCTTATTTATTCTTGGCCCCTCTAGTAGTGCGCTATGTCCTTCACTCGGAACAATATCAAGAACGCGCTCGTATCGAAACTATTGTCAAGGGGCAAACGCAAGCAACAGAAAGCATTTATGTATGGGACAATTCGGCTAGTGCTTATCAGGCCAGCGAACGATTAGCAGCTAGTCAGTTACTAACACCGAAATTACATACAGCTTTATCTGAAAATCATACCAAACTGGTAAATGATTTACGTGATAACCAGCCTAAAGTGATTGTGGTCAATACAAAAACAGCCCTCTGGACGGAAGTAGAACAGCTTCTAGCAGAAAGATATCAACCAGTTCAAAGTGAATTCAAAGACTTTAAGCTTTATAAATTAAAATAAAATAATCAATATCTTGTGTATTTTTAAAAATTTTAGGATTTTTAACACAAGATATTGATTTTTCTTTTTAGAGTGGTATAATACTTTTTAGAAAGAACATTTTAGAAAAGAGCATGCATATGATTGCACTAGAAGAAAAAATTACAATTTTGCCAACTCTCTTCGTCGAGAAACGAGATGGGAGACGTGTTGTATTTGATGTGGACAAGATTGACAAGGCTCTCCACAAGGCGGCAGACAAGGTTATGGATGTGACACCCTTGGTCGAAAAGCGCCTTAATGCTCTGACTGAGCGAATTGTCACTGAAATTCATAGTCGCTTTCCACAGGGAGTTAAGATTTACGAAATTCAAAATATCGTAGAACATGAACTCCTTGAAGCTAAAGAATATGCCTTGGCAGAGGAATATATCACTTATCGAACTCAAAGGGATTTTGAGCGCTCAAAAGCAACAGATATCAACTTCAGTATCCATAAACTTCTCAACAAAGACCAGGCAGTTGTCAATGAGAATGCTAATAAAGATAGTGATGTTTTTAATACCCAGCGTGATTTGACGGCAGGAATTGTTGGAAAATCAATCGGACTCCAAATGCTGCCTAAGCATGTGGCTAATGCCCATCAAAAAGGGGATATCCACTACCATGATTTGGACTACAGTCCCTATACCCCTATGACCAACTGCTGTTTGATTGATTTCAAGGGCATGTTGGAAAATGGTTTTAAGATTGGGAATGCTGAGGTAGAGAGTCCTAAGTCTATTCAGACTGCGACTGCTCAGATATCGCAAATCATCGCCAACGTTGCATCAAGTCAGTATGGAGGCTGTTCGGCAGACCGTATAGATGAAGTTTTGGCTCCTTATGCAGAGAAAAATTACCAAAAACACCTTAAAGATGCTGAGGAATGGGTCCTACCTGACAAGCGTGAGGAGTACGCTTGGAAGAAAACTCAAAAAGACATTTATGATGCCATGCAATCTCTAGAGTACGAGATTAACACCCTCTTTACATCAAATGGACAAACACCTTTTACTTCTCTTGGTTTCGGATTAGGAACCAGTCGTTTTGAACGCGAAATTCAAAAGGCTATCTTGAACATTCGAATCAAGGGGTTGGGATCAGAACACCGTACAGCTATCTTCCCTAAATTGATCTTCACTCTTAAAAGAGGACTTAACTTGGAGGAAGGTTCACCTAACTACGACATCAAGCAGTTGGCGCTCGAATGCGCAACTAAACGGATGTACCCAGATGTCTTGTCTTACGATAAGATTATCGAATTGACAGGTTCCTTCAAGGTTCCGATGGGATGTCGTTCATTCCTTCAAGGATGGAAGGATGAAAATGGAGTAGAAGTCAATTCGGGCCGTATGAACCTAGGGGTCGTGACGGTCAATCTGCCTCGTATTGCTCTCGAATCCGAAGGCGACAAGAATAAGTTCTGGGAAATCTTCAACGAGCGCATGAATATTGCTGAAGATGCTCTAGTTTATCGTGTGGAAAGAACCAAGGAAGCCACTCCAGCTAATGCACCAATTCTTTATCAATACGGTGCCTTCGGACGTCGTCTTGGGAAGGAAGAAAGTGTTGACGAGCTTTTTAAGAACCGTCGTGCTACTGTTTCGCTTGGCTACATTGGACTTTATGAAGTAGCGACAGTATTCTTTGGCAACAATTGGGAAACCAATCCAGAAGCTAAAGAATTCACCCTTGATATCATTCGAGATATGAAACATCGAGTGGAAGAGTGGTCAGACCAATATGGGTATCACTTCTCTATTTATTCAACACCGTCTGAAAGTCTGACAGACCGCTTCTGCCGCTTGGATACAGAGAAATTTGGCTCTATTCCAGACATTACTGATAAAGAATACTACACAAATTCCTTCCACTATGATGTGCGTAAAAATCCAACTCCTTTTGAAAAACTAGATTTTGAAAAGGTTTATCCAGAAGCGGGTGCATCAGGTGGCTTCATCCACTACTGTGAGTATCCAGTTCTTCAACAAAATCCAAAGGCCTTGGAAGCTGTTTGGGATTATGCTTATGACCGTGTAGGTTATCTCGGAACCAATACTCCAATTGACCGTTGCTACAAGTGTGATTTTGAAGGAGATTTTGAGCCGACAGAGAGAGGATTTGCTTGTCCTAACTGTGGAAATAACGATCCTAAAACAGTAGATGTTGTTAAACGGACTTGTGGTTATCTTGGGAATCCACAAGCTCGTCCGATGGTTAATGGGCGTCATAAGGAAATTGCTGCACGTGTGAAACACATGAACGGTTCTACTATCAAAACAGCAGGACATGAAGTAAGAAGTTAGAAAGAAATAGAATGGGAAAATATCAATTAGACGATAAGGGCAAGGCCTTGGTTCAACGGTTCCACGAGAAACATTCAAAAGGTGGAGGCAATAA
Source organism: Streptococcus infantis (assembly GCF_047460875.1). Lineage (GTDB taxonomy): Bacteria > Bacillota > Bacilli > Lactobacillales > Streptococcaceae > Streptococcus > Streptococcus infantis_AA. Next base: position 62,292 of record NZ_JASHFI010000009.1, read on the forward strand.
AAAAGACCGAGTGGCTAGCCTAAGAGAGCAATTTTTAAATAAGAATAAGAAAAAGTGAGAGTCCGCTCTCGCTTTTCTCTTAGTTGGAGGTAAAGATGATACTACGCAGACCGACATTGGCAGATAAAGAAACAGTTTTAGAGATGATGGCAGAGTTTGAACAGAGCCAGTCAGCCCATGATGGCGGATTTTGGGATGCTGAGAATTTTGATTATGAAGAGTGGTTGGAGACAAATATGCAAAAAGAAATGGGAATAAATTTGCCTGAAAATCGTGTTCCTTCTATTCAATTTGTATCATTTGATGCTGTAGGTCATGCTCTAGGATTTTTGAATCTGCGATTGAGACTGAATGAGGGGTTGCTGAATTATGCTGGTCACATTGGTTATTCCATCCGACCGTCTGAAAGAGGCAAGGGCTACGCAAAAGAGTCCCTCCGCCAAGGCTTAGAAGTTGCTAAGGGAAAGAATATCAAACAAGCTCTGGTGACTTGTAGCACAAAAAATCCAGCTAGCCGAGCTGTTATCTTAGCTAACGGTGGTGTCTATGAGGATGTTCGTAATGGAACGGAGCGCTATTGGATAGAGTTGGAGTAGAAGGATGACATGGAATACACCAAAGCCAGGCGAGTGGAAGAGTGAAGAACTCAGTCAAGGGCGCATCATTGACTACAAGGCTTTTAACTTTGTTGATGGAGAAGGTGTGCGAAACTCTCTCTACGTAGCAGGCTGTATGTTTCACTGTGAAGGTTGCTACAATGTAGCGACCTGGTCTTTCAATGCTGGCATTCCCTATACACCAGAGTTAGAAGAACAAATCATGGCAGACTTAGCCCAGCCCTATGTTCAAGGATTGACCTTACTGGGAGGAGAGCCATTCCTCAATACGGGCATTCTCTTGCCTCTCGTAAATCGCATTCGTAAGGAATTACCAGAAAAAGACATCTGGTCTTGGACGGGCTACACTTGGGAAGAAATGATGTTAGAAACTCCTGATAAACTGGAGCTCTTGTCGCTGATTGATATCCTGGTCGATGGACGCTATGATAAAAGCAAGCGCAATCTCATGCTTCAGTTCCGAGGCTCTTCTAATCAGCGGATTATCGATGTGCAAAAATCTCTGCAAAGTGGAAAAGTAGTTATTTGGGACAAGCTTAATGATGGGAAGCAAAGCTATGAACAGGTGAAGAGAGAATGAAGAAAAAAGACTTAATAGAAAGACTAGTATCAGAAATAGAGTCTGGAAAAGTAAAAACGCTGGGTATTTACGGCCATGGAGCATCAGGAAAATCAACGTTTGCTCAAGAATTGTACCAAGAACTTGATTTCAAAAAGGTAAATTTGCTAGAAACAGATCCCTATATTACTTCGGAACGACATTTAGTGGTACCTAAAGAGACACCGGACCAAAAGGTGACAGCATGTTTACCAGTAGCGCATGAGCTGGCAAGTTTACAAAGAGATATCCTCGCTTTGCAGGCGGGTATGGATGTCTTGACAATCGAAGAACCTTGGAAGGCTAGTGAGGTCTTATCGGGAGCAAAACCAATTCTGATAGTCGAAGGGATGTCTGTGGGTTTTCTACCAAAGGAACTCTTTGATAAAACTGTTTGTTTCTACACGGATGAAGAGACAGAATTAAAGAGACGTCTAGCTCGAGATACGACTGTGAGAAATGGTGATGCATCCTTTATATTGGCTAGTCAGCAGATGAGAAGAGAGCAGTATCTACGATACTATAAAACAACCGAGTCAATGGCAGATATCTTGGTGGATCAATCAGGGGATCAATTTATCATCAAATATTGACACCTTATATAGAAGAAAAACTGTAAATTCACTTCTAAGCAGAGGGGGAATTTAGCCATTCATAAAAAGAAAACAGTTTCATCTAAAAAAATAAAAAAATCCTGTCAAATCCCTTGCAATCGCAAGGGCTTTGTGTTATTCTATTATGGTGCTGTAAATTACAGCCTTAGCTTTGATGCAAGAGGTTGCGACACGCTCGGTTGCATTGCCACGCAACGCGCGTCGGTTTTCTTGTGGAGCTAGCCTATTATCTTAAATAGACGAAAAGGAGAAAAAGATGGCAAACAAAAAAATCCGTATCCGTTTGAAAGCTTACGAACACCGTACGCTTGACACAGCAGCTGCTAAAATCGTAGAATCAGCTACTCGTACAGGTGCAGAAGTTGCAGGTCCAATCCCACTTCCAACTGAACGTAGCCTCTACACAATTATTCGTGCGACTCACAAATATAAAGACTCTCGCGAACAATTTGAAATGCGTACACACAAACGTTTGATCGATATCATCAACCCAACTCAAAAAACAGTTGACGCTTTGATGAAATTGGATCTTCCAAGTGGTGTAAACGTAGAAATCAAACTTTAATCTAAAATATAAAAGAGCAAAAGCTGGTGTTTCAATTGAATTGAACACGGGCTAAACTCGGTGTGAAAAAGATAAACTTCCTAGTGTCTGCAAGACACTGCGTCAGTTTCCTATTTTCACTTAGAGTTTGACGCCCTTTGTATCTTAGACTTGAGCATAAAAAACGCTCGTTAAAAACTTTTTGAATAAAAAATATAGAAAAGGAACTATTTTCTCATGACAAAAGGAATCTTAGGGAAAAAAGTGGGAATGACTCAAATCTTCACTGAAGCTGGCGAATTGATCCCTGTAACAGTTATTGAAGCAACTCCAAACGTTGTTCTTCAAGTTAAAACTGTTGAAACAGACGGATATAACGCTATCCAAGTTGGTTTCGATGACAAACGCGAAGTATTGAGCAACAAACCTGTTAAAGGACATGTAGCGAAAGCTAACACGGCTCCTAAGCGCTTCATTCGTGAATTCAAAAACGTTGAAGGCTTGGAAGTTGGTGCTGAAATCACTGTTGAAACATTCGCGGCTGGAGACGTTGTTGACGTAACTGGTACTTCTAAAGGTAAAGGTTTCCAAGGTGTTATCAAACGCCACGGACAATCACGTGGACCAATGGCTCACGGTTCTCGTTACCACCGTCGTCCAGGTTCTATGGGACCTGTTGCACCTAACCGCGTATTCAAAGGTAAAAACCTTGCAGGACGTATGGGTGGCGACCGTGTAACAATTCAAAACCTTGAAGTTGTACAAGTTGTTCCAGAAAAGAACGTTATCCTTATTAAAGGTAACGTACCAGGTGCTAAGAAATCTCTTATCACTATCAAGTCAGCAGTTAAAGCTGGTAAATAATAAGGAAAGGGGAATACAGTCAAAATGGCAAATGTAACATTATTCGACCAAACTGGTAAACAAGCGGGCGAAGTTGTTCTTAACGATGCAATCTTTGGTATCGAACCAAACCAATCTGTTGTGTTTGATGTGATCATCAGCCAACGTGCTAGCCTTCGTCAAGGAACTCACGCAGTTAAAAACCGCTCAGCTGTTTCAGGTGGCGGACGCAAACCATGGCGTCAAAAAGGAACTGGACGTGCTCGTCAAGGTTCTATCCGCTCTCCACAATGGCGTGGTGGTGGAATCGTCTTCGGACCAACTCCACGTAGCTATGCGTACAAACTTCCTCAAAAAGTTCGTCGCCTTGCACTTAAATCTGTTTACTCAGAAAAAGTTGCTGAAAACAAATTTGTAGCCGTTGATTCTCTTGAATTTACAGCTCCAAAAACTGCTGAATTTGCAAAAGTTCTTGCAGCTTTGAGCATCGATTCTAAAGTCCTTGTTATTCTTGAAGAAGGAAACGAATTCGCAGCTCTCTCAGCTCGTAACCTTCCAAACGTGAAAGTTGCGACTGCTACAACTGCAAGTGTTCTTGACATCGCAAATAGTGACAAACTTCTTGTTACTCAAGCAGCTATCTCTAAAATCGAGGAGGTTCTTGCATAATGAATTTGTATGATGTTATCAAAAAACCTGTAATCACTGAAAGCTCAATGGCTCAACTTGAAGCAGGCAAATATGTATTTGAAGTTGACACTCGTGCACACAAACTTTTGATTAAACAAGCTGTTGAAGCTTCATTCGAAGGTGTTAAAGTTGCAAATGTTAACACAATCAACGTAAAACCAAAAGCTAAACGTGTTGGACGTTACACTGGTTTTACTAACAAAACTAAAAAAGCTATCATCACACTTACAGCTGATTCAAAAGCAATCGAGTTGTTCGCTGCTGAAGCTGAATAATCTAAGGAGGAAATATCGTGGGAATTCGTGTTTATAAACCAACAACAAACGGTCGCCGTAATATGACTTCTTTGGATTTCGCTGAAATCACAACAAGCACACCTGAAAAATCATTGCTTGTTGCTTTGAAGAAACAGGCTGGTCGTAACAACAACGGTCGCATTACTGTTCGTCACCACGGTGGTGGACACAAACGTTTCTACCGTTTGGTTGACTTCAAACGTAACAAAGATAACGTTGAAGCAGTTGTTAAAACTATCGAGTACGATCCAAACCGTTCTGCAAACATCGCTCTTGTACACTACACTGACGGTGTGAAAGCTTACATTATCGCTCCAAAAGGTCTTGAAGTTGGTCAACGTATCGTTTCAGGTCCTGAAGCTGATATCAAAGTAGGTAACGCTCTTCCACTTGCTAACATCCCAGTTGGTACTTTGGTTCACAACATTGAGTTGAAACCAGGTCGTGGTGGTGAATTGGTTCGTGCTGCTGGAGCTTCTGCTCAAGTATTGGGTCAAGAAGGTAAATATGTTCTTGTTCGTCTTCAATCAGGCGAAGTTCGTATGATTCTTGGAACTTGTCGTGCAACAGTTGGTGTTGTCGGAAACGAACAACATGGACTTGTTAACCTTGGTAAAGCAGGACGCAGCCGTTGGAAAGGTATCCGTCCAACAGTTCGTGGTTCTGTAATGAACCCTAACGATCACCCACACGGTGGTGGTGAAGGTAAAGCACCAGTTGGTCGTAAAGCACCATCAACTCCATGGGGCAAACCTGCTCTTGGTCTTAAAACTCGTAACAAGAAAGCGAAATCTGACAAACTTATCGTTCGTCGTCGCAACGAGAAATAATTTAAAACTAGTCGCTTAAGCAACTAGGGCATTCCGCCAGCTCGGTAGCGCTCCTTGAGAGCGCAAGCCGCTGTGGTACAACATTTAAAGGAGAAAAAATAAAAATGGGACGCAGTCTTAAAAAAGGACCTTTCGTCGATGAGCATTTGATGAAAAAAGTTGAAGCTCAAGCTAACGACGAAAAGAAAAAAGTTATTAAAACTTGGTCACGTCGTTCAACGATTTTCCCAAGTTTCATTGGTTATACTATCGCAGTTTATGATGGACGTAAACACGTACCTGTTTACATCCAAGAAGACATGGTAGGTCACAAACTTGGTGAATTTGCACCAACTCGTACTTACAAAGGTCACGCTGCAGATGACAAGAAAACACGTAGAAAATAAGGAGAACATAAATGGCAGAAATTACTTCAGCTAAAGCAATGGCTCGTACAGTACGTGTTTCACCTCGTAAATCACGTCTTGTTCTTGACAATATTCGTGGTAAAAGCGTAGCCGATGCTATTGCAATCTTGACATTCACTCCAAACAAAGCTGCTGAGATCATCTTGAAAGTTTTGAACTCAGCTGTAGCTAACGCTGAAAACAACCTTGGTTTGGATAAAGCTAACTTGGTAGTATCTGAAGCATTCGCAAATGAAGGACCAACTATGAAACGTTTCCGTCCACGTGCGAAAGGTTCAGCTTCACCAATCAACAAACGTACAGCTCACATCACTGTGGCTGTTGCAGAAAAATAAGGAGGTAAAATCGTGGGTCAAAAAGTACATCCAATTGGTATGCGTGTCGGCATCATCCGTGATTGGGATGCCAAATGGTATGCTGAAAAAGAATACGCGGATTACCTTCATGAAGATCTTGCAATCCGTAAATTCGTTCAAAAAGAACTTGCTGACGCGGCAGTTTCAACTATTGAAATTGAACGTGCAGTAAACAAAGTTAACGTTTCACTTCACACTGCTAAACCAGGTATGGTTATCGGTAAAGGTGGTGCTAACGTTGATGCACTCCGTGCAAAACTTAACAAACTGACTGGGAAACAAGTACACATCAACATCATCGAAATCAAACAACCTGATTTGGATGCTCACCTTGTAGGTGAAGGAATTGCTCGTCAATTGGAGCAACGTGTTGCTTTCCGTCGTGCACAAAAACAAGCAATCCAACGTGCAATGCGTGCTGGAGCTAAAGGGATCAAAACTCAAGTATCAGGTCGTTTGAACGGTGCAGATATCGCCCGTGCTGAAGGATACTCTGAAGGAACTGTTCCACTTCACACACTTCGTGCAGATATCGATTATGCTTGGGAAGAAGCAGACACTACATACGGTAAACTTGGTGTTAAAGTATGGATCTACCGTGGTGAAGTTCTTCCAGCTCGTAAAAACACTAAAGGAGGTAAATAACCAATGTTAGTACCTAAACGTGTTAAACACCGTCGTGAATTCCGTGGTAAAATGCGCGGTGAAGCTAAAGGTGGTAAAGAAGTAGCATTCGGTGAATACGGTCTTCAAGCTACAACTAGCCACTGGATCACTAACCGCCAAATCGAGGCTGCTCGTATCGCCATGACTCGTTACATGAAACGTGGTGGTAAAGTTTGGATTAAAATCTTCCCACACAAATCATACACAGCAAAAGCTATCGGGGTTCGTATGGGATCTGGTAAAGGGGCACCTGAAGGTTGGGTAGCACCAGTTAAACGTGGTAAAGTAATGTTTGAAGTTGCTGGTGTATCTGAAGAGATCGCTCGCGAAGCACTTCGTCTTGCAAGCCACAAATTGCCAGTTAAATGTAAATTCGTAAAACGTGAAGCAGAATAAGGAGAAGGCATGAAACTTAATGAAGTAAAAGAATTTGTTAAAGAACTTCGTGGTCTTTCTCAAGAAGAACTCGCGAAGCGCGAAAACGAATTGAAAAAAGAATTGTTTGAACTTCGTTTCCAAGCTGCTACTGGTCAATTGGAACAAACAGCTCGCTTGAAAGAAGTTAAAAAACAAATCGCTCGTATCAAAACAGTTCAATCTGAAGCGAAATAATAGACTAGGGAAGGAGAAATTTCAATGGAACGCAATAATCGTAAAGTTCTTGTTGGACGTGTTGTATCTGACAAAATGGACAAGACAATCACAGTTGTAGTTGAAACAAAACGTAACCACCCAGTCTATGGTAAACGTATTAACTACTCTAAAAAATACAAAGCTCATGATGAAAACAATATTGCCAAAGAAGGCGATATCGTTCGTATCATGGAAACTCGCCCGCTTTCAGCTACAAAACGTTTCCGTCTTGTAGAAGTTGTTGAAGAAGCGGTAATCATCTAATCAAACCTGAAAGGAGAAAACTGAAATGATTCAAACAGAAACTCGTTTGAAAGTCGCAGACAACAGCGGTGCACGCGAAATCTTGACTATCAAAGTTCTTGGTGGTTCTAAACGTAAATTTGCGAACATCGGTGATGTTATTGTGGCATCTGTAAAACAAGCTACTCCTGGTGGTGCGGTTAAAAAAGGTGACGTTGTTAAAGCAGTTATCGTTCGTACTAAATCAGGTGCTCGTCGTGCTGATGGTTCATACATCAAATTTGACGAGAACGCAGCAGTTATCATCCGTGAAGATAAAACTCCTCGCGGAACACGTATCTTTGGCCCAGTTGCACGTGAATTGCGTGAAGGTGGCTTCATGAAGATCGTGTCACTTGCTCCAGAAGTACTTTAATTTTCACAGAGCAAAAACAAACAAACACAGTCCCCTGGCTAAGCCAGGGTGCCCATTGGGCGTAAGAATAAAAGGAGAAAAAAATGTTTGTAAAAAAAGGCGACAAAGTTCGCGTAATCGCTGGTAAAGATAAGGGAACAGAAGCTGTTGTCCTTACTGCCCTTCCAAAAGTAAACAAAGTTATCGTTGAAGGTGTTAACATCGTTAAGAAACACCAACGTCCAACTAACGAACTTCCTCAAGGTGGTATCATCGAGAAGGAAGCAGCTATCCACGTATCAAATGTTCAAGTTTTGGACAAAAATGGTGTAGCTGGTCGTGTTGGTTACAAATTTGTAGACGGTAAAAAAGTTCGCTACAACAAAAAATCAGGCGAAGTGCTTGATTAATCACGAAGGAAAGGAGAAGTATAATGGCAAATCGTTTAAAAGAAAAATATCTTAATGAAGTAGTTCCTGCTTTGACAGAACAATTCAACTACTCATCAGTGATGGCTGTGCCTAAAGTAGATAAGATCGTTTTGAACATGGGTGTTGGTGAAGCTGTATCAAACGCTAAAAGCCTTGAAAAAGCTGCTGAAGAATTGGCACTTATCTCAGGTCAAAAACCACTTATCACTAAAGCTAAAAAATCAATCGCCGGCTTCCGTCTTCGTGAAGGTGTTGCGATCGGTGCAAAAGTTACCCTTCGTGGTGAACGTATGTACGAATTCTTGGATAAATTGGTTTCAGTTTCACTTCCACGTGTGCGTGACTTCCACGGTGTTCCAACAAAATCATTTGATGGACGCGGAAACTACACACTTGGTGTGAAAGAACAATTGATCTTCCCAGAAATCAACTTTGATGACGTTGACAAAACTCGTGGTCTTGACATCGTTATCGTAACTACTGCTAACACTGACGAAGAGTCACGTGCATTGCTTACAGGCCTTGGAATGCCTTTTGCAAAATAATATAGGAGGTATAACTAATGGCTAAAAAATCTATGATTGCTAAGAACAAACGCCCAGCGAAGTTCTCTACTCAAGCATACACTCGCTGTGAACGTTGTGGACGTCCACACTCAGTTTACCGCAAGTTTAAACTTTGCCGTGTTTGCTTCCGTGAATTGGCATATAAAGGTCAAATCCCTGGTGTAACAAAAGCATCTTGGTAATATCATGATACAAAGAGCGTAACAACCATAGCAAAAATAGGAGATTTGGTGCAGGAGCGATGCTCCAAGACAAATCTATCTTTTTTGCCCAGGTTGTAGCTCGTGTTCAAATGAGAGTTATCTTGTTTGAATGTGTCAATACTATCTGAGCTTAGCTCAATCATTAACTAGCAAGTGCAACTTGCAAACTACTAGTAAGAGGAGAAAAATAAAATGGTTATGACTGACCCAATCGCAGACTTCCTAACTCGTATTCGTAACGCTAACCAAGCTAAACACGAAGTACTTGAAGTACCTGCATCAAACATCAAAAAAGGGATTGCTGAAATCCTTAAACGCGAAGGTTTTGTAAAAAACGTTGAAATCATCGAAGATGACAAACAAGGTATCATCCGTGTATTCCTTAAATACGGACCAAATGGTGAAAAAGTTATCACTAACTTGAAACGTGTTTCTAAACCAGGACTTCGTGTCTACAAAAAACGTGAAGACCTTCCAAAAGTTCTTAACGGACTTGGAATTGCTATCCTTTCAACTTCAGAAGGTTTGCTTACTGATAAAGAAGCTCGCCAAAAGAACGTTGGTGGTGAGGTTATCGCTTACGTTTGGTAATATTTAGCTCCCAATTTCGTTGTGACTCTTCGTTATCGTCTCTTACCTAACCCAAAGTTATGCCTGCGAGGCGATGCCTCGATTCACTTAGAAATTGAGACCTAAACATTAACTTTTAAATCAAAAAGATTTAACCCCGTGAAAACTGGCCGTCTTGGCCTGACAATTTAACAGGAGAATAAAAACATGTCACGTATTGGTAATAAAGTTATCGTGTTGCCTGCTGGTGTTGAAATCATCAACAACGACAACGTAGTAACTGTAAAAGGACCTAAAGGAGAACTTACTCGTGAGTTCTCAAAAGATATTGAAATCCGTGTGGAAGGTACTGAAGTAACTCTTCACCGTCCAAACGATTCAAAAGAAATGAAAACTATCCACGGAACTACCCGTGCCCTTTTGAACAACATGGTTGTTGGAGTTTCAGAAGGATTCAAGAAACAACTTGAAATGCGTGGGGTTGGTTACCGTGCACAACTTCAAGGAAACAAACTTGTCTTGGCTGTTGGTAAATCTCATCCAGATGAAGTTGAAGCTCCAGAAGGAATTACTTTTGAACTTCCAAACCCAACAAACATTGTTATCAGCGGAATTTCAAAAGAAGTAGTTGGTCAAACAGCTGCTTACGTACGTAGCCTTCGCTCACCAGAACCTTATAAAGGTAAAGGTATCCGTTACGTTGGCGAATATGTTCGTCTTAAAGAAGGTAAAACAGGTAAATAATCTTGAGTGGTTGATCTTCAACCGCCAAACTATTTTCCAACTTTGTGCATAGCACACGATTTAAAACTAAAGAGGTGAAAACTGTGATTTCTAAACCAGATAAAAACAAACTCCGCCAAAAACGCCACCGTCGCGTTCGCGGAAAACTCTCTGGAACTGCTGATCGCCCACGTTTGAACGTATTCCGTTCTAATACAGGCATCTACGCTCAAGTTATTGATGACGTAGCGGGTGTAACGCTCGCAAGTGCTTCAACTCTTGACAAAGAAGTTTCAAAAGGAACAAAAACTGAACAAGCCGTTGCTGTCGGTAAACTCGTTGCAGAACGTGCAAATGCTAAAGGTATTTCAGAAGTGGTGTTCGACCGCGGTGGATATCTATATCACGGACGTGTGAAAGCTTTGGCTGATGCAGCTCGTGAAAACGGATTGAAATTCTAATAGGAGGACACTAGAAAATGGCATTTAAAGACAATGCAGTTGAATTTGAAGAACGCGTAGTTGCTGTCAACCGTGTTACAAAAGTTGTTAAAGGTGGACGTCGTCTTCGTTTCGCAGCTCTTGTAGTCGTTGGTGACCACAATGGTCGCGTAGGATTTGGTACTGGTAAAGCTCAAGAAGTTCCAGAAGCAATCCGTAAAGCAGTAGAAGATGCTAAGAAAAACTTGATCGAAGTTCCTATGGTTGGAACAACAATCCCACACGAAGTTCTTTCAGAATTCGGTGGAGCTAAAGTATTGTTGAAACCTGCTGTAGAAGGTTCTGGGGTTGCCGCTGGTGGTGCAGTTCGTGCCGTTATCGAGTTGGCAGGTGTAGCTGACGTTACATCTAAGTCTCTTGGCTCAAATACTCCAATCAACATTGTTCGCGCAACTGTTGAAGGTTTGAAACAATTGAAACGCGCTGAAGAAGTTGCTGCCCTTCGTGGTATTTCAGTTTCTGATTTGGCATAAGAAAGGGGATAAAATGGCTCAAATTAAAATTACTTTGACTAAGTCTCCAATCGGACGCATTCCATCACAACGTAAAACTGTTGTAGCACTTGGACTTGGCAAATTGAACAGCTCTGTTATTAAAGAAGATAACCCAGCAGTACGTGGTATGATCACTGCAGTATCTCACTTGGTAACAGTTGAAGAAGTAAACTAATTAAATGTTAGGGGATGTGCAGTATACCATCCCCTAAAACTAGATATAGTCATCTTTGATGACAAAGGTATAGGCGAGTTGATAAGAGAGACAACCTTTTCTCTCTTATCGGCGCTAGCATTTTACAAAAGAGGAGAAAATATATAATGAAACTTCATGAATTGAAACCTGCAGAAGGTTCTCGTAAAACTCGTAACCGTGTTGGTCGTGGTACTTCATCAGGTAACGGTAAAACATCTGGACGTGGTCAAAAAGGTCAAAAAGCTCGTAGCGGTGGCGGAGTTCGCCTTGGTTTTGAGGGTGGACAAACTCCATTGTTCCGTCGTCTTCCAAAACGTGGATTCACTAACATCAACGCTAAAGAATACGCAATTGTTAACCTTGACCAATTGAACGTCTTTGAAGATGGTGCAGAAGTAACTCCAGTTGTTCTTATCGAAGCAGGAATTGTTAAAGCTGAAAAATCAGGTATCAAAATCCTTGGTAACGGTGAGTTGACTAAGAAATTGTCTGTGAAAGCAGCTAAATTCTCTAAATCAGCTGAAGAAGCTATCACTGCTAAAGGTGGTTCAGTAGAAGTCATCTAAGAGAGGTGACCTATGTTTTTTAAATTATTGAGAGAAGCTCTCAAGGTCAAGCAAGTTCGATCAAAAATTCTTTTTACAATTTTTATCGTTTTGGTCTTCCGTATCGGGACTAGTATTACAGTTCCATGGGTCAATGCCAACAGCTTGAATGCTTTGAGTGGTCTATCTTTTCTAAATATGTTGAGCTTGGTGTCTGGTAATGCCATGAAAAACTTCTCAGTTTTTGCACTTGGTGTTAGTCCATACATTACCGCTTCTATCGTTGTCCAGCTCTTACAAATGGATTTATTACCAAAGTTTGTGGAGTGGGGCAAACAAGGGGAAGTTGGTCGTAGAAAATTGAATCAAGCAACTCGTTATATTGCCCTTGTTCTTGCATTCGTGCAATCTATCGGAATTACCGCTGGTTTTAATGCTTTATCTGGAGCTAAACTCTTGACTGTTCCTCTAACACCACAAGTTTTCCTTGTGATTGGAGGGATCCTAACAGCAGGTAGTATGATTGTTACTTGGTTGGGTGAACAGATTACTGATAAGGGATATGGGAATGGTGTTTCTATGATCATCTTTGCAGGGATTGTTGCTTCAATTCCTGATATGATCAAGGGTATCTATGTAGACTATTTTGTCAACGTACCAAGTGACCGCTTGAACTCATCTCTCATTTTTGTAGGAATTTTAATCGTAGCTGTCTTGTTGATTATCTATTTCACAACATATGTGCAACAAGCAGAATATAAGATTCCAATTCAGTATACCAAAGTAGCTCAAGGTGCTCCGTCAAGCTCCTATCTTCCATTGAAGATTAACCCTGCTGGGGTTATCCCAGTTATCTTTGCTAGCTCTATTACAGCAGCACCGGCAGCAATTTTGCAATTTGTTAGTGCATCTGGACTGGATTGGGCATGGGTTCGTACAGCTCAGGAGTTGTTGTCGACAACAGCGCCAACAGGTATTGCTCTATATGCTTTGCTGATTATTCTCTTTACATTCTTCTATACATTTGTACAGATTAATCCTGAGAAGGCAGCAGAAAATTTGCAAAAGAGCGGAGCTTATATCCACGGTGTCCGTCCTGGTAAAGGGACAGAAGAGTATATGTCAAAACTTCTTCGTCGTCTTGCCACAGTCGGATCACTCTTCCTTGGTGTTATTTCTATTTTACCTATTGTAGCTAAGGATTTATTCGGTCTTTCAGAAGTCGTTGCTTTTGGGGGAACAAGTCTTTTGATCATTATCTCAACAGGTATTGAAGGAATCAAACAATTGGAAGGTTATCTATTGAAACGTAAATATGTTGGTTTCATGAATACAACAGAATAATTGTAATAGAAAATAAAATTCACTATTGCTCAGAGAGTGGAGTGTAAAAATCAAAGACCTTGTCAGATTTTTTACTCCTCTCTTCTATTTTGTTCTTAAATAGGAGTTGAAATGAATTTTTGCTTCTATTTAAAAACAAAAAAGGAGTTTGAATCATGAATCTTTTGATTATGGGATTGCCTGGTGCAGGTAAGGGAACACAAGCAGCTAGAATTGTGGAACAATTTCATGTGGCTCATATCTCAACAGGGGATATGTTCCGTGCAGCGATGGCTAACCAAACTGAAATGGGTGTTCTAGCCAAGTCTTACATTGATAAGGGTGAGCTGGTGCCAGATGAAGTCACAAACGGAATCGTTAAGGAACGTTTGGCTCAAGATGACATTAAGGAAAAAGGATTCCTCTTAGACGGTTTCCCTCGCACCATTGAACAAGCCCACGCTTTGGATCAAATTTTGGTAGACCTTGGTCTTGAACTTGAGGGTGTAATCAATATTGAAGTAGATCCATCATGCCTACTCGAACGTTTGAGTGGTCGTATCATTCACCGTGAAACTGGCGAAACTTTCCACAAAGTTTTCAACCCACCAGTTGATTACAAAGAAGAAGACTACTATCAGCGTGAAGATGATAAACCAGAGACAGTAAAACGTCGTTTGGATGTCAATATTGCCCAAGGTGAACCGATTATTGCTCACTATCGCGCTAAAGGTTTGGTACATGATATCGAAGGTAATCAAGATATCAATGATGTATTTGCAGATATCGAAAAAGTATTGACAAAATTGAAATAAAAGCGTTTTTCATGCTTGCAAAATGTCTCTACAAATGTTATACTGAGTTAGTCTGACTTATAATTGTTGTCTCTGTGTCTAGAGGCATCAAATCGAAATTTATGGAGGTACTTTTGCGTGGCAAAAGACGATGTGATTGAAGTTGAAGGTAAAGTAGTTGATACTATGCCGAATGCAATGTTTACGGTTGAACTTGAAAATGGACATCAGATTTTAGCAACAGTTTCTGGTAAAATTCGTAAAAACTATATTCGTATTTTAGCGGGAGATCGTGTTACTGTCGAAATGAGTCCATATGACTTGACACGTGGACGTATCACTTACCGCTTTAAATAATCGAAAAACTTGGAGGGATAAGAAATGAAAGTAAGACCATCGGTCAAACCAATTTGCGAATACTGTAAAGTAATTCGTCGTAATGGTCGTGTTATGGTAATTTGCCCAGCAAATCCAAAACACAAACAACGTCAAGGATAAGATAGAAAGGAGAAAACATGGCTCGTATTGCTGGAGTTGACATTCCAAATGACAAACGCGTAGTAATTTCATTGACTTATGTGTACGGTATCGGACTTCCAACATCTAAGAAAATCTTGGCAGCTGCTGGAATTTCAGAAGATGTACGTGTTCGCGATCTTACACCAGATCAAGAAGATGCTATCCGTCGTGAAGTGGATGCAATTAAAGTTGAAGGTGACCTTCGTCGTGAAGTTAACTTGAACATCAAACGTTTGATGGAAATCGGTTCATACCGTGGTATCCGTCACCGTCGTGGACTTCCTGTCCGTGGACAAAACACTAAAAACAACGCTCGCACTCGTAAAGGTAAAGCTGTTGCGATTGCTGGTAAGAAAAAATAATATAGGAGGTAAAAGTCTTGGCTAAACCAACACGTAAACGTCGTGTGAAAAAGAATATCGAATCTGGTATTGCTCATATTCACGCTACATTTAATAACACTATTGTTATGATTACTGATGTGCATGGTAATGCAATTGCTTGGTCATCAGCTGGTGCTCTTGGTTTCAAAGGTTCTCGTAAATCTACACCATTTGCTGCTCAAATGGCTTCTGAAGCTGCTGCTAAATCTGCACAAGAACACGGTCTTAAGTCAGTTGAAGTTACTGTTAAAGGTCCAGGTTCTGGTCGTGAGTCAGCTATTCGTGCTCTTGCTGCCGCTGGTCTTGAAGTAACAGCAATTCGTGATGTGACTCCAGTGCCACACAATGGTGCTCGTCCTCCAAAACGTCGCCGTGTATAATCATAACCTTACACTGCTTTTCGTTTAAGAGGGAGTAACTAAATGATCGAGTTTGAAAAACCAAATATAACAAAAATTGATGAAAATAAAGATTATGGCAAGTTTGTAATCGAACCGCTTGAACGTGGTTACGGTACAACACTTGGTAACTCTCTTCGTCGTGTACTTCTAGCTTCTCTTCCGGGGGCGGCTGTAACATCTATCAATATCGAAGGTGTATTGCATGAATTTGATACAGTTCCGGGTGTTCGCGAAGACGTGATGCAAATCATTCTGAACATCAAAGGTATTGCAGTAAAATCTTATGTTAAAGACGAAAAGATCATTGAACTAGATGTGCAAGGTCCTGCTGAAATTACAGCTGGAGATATCTTGACAGATAGCGACATTGAAATTGTAAATCCAGATCATTATCTCTTTACAATCGGTGAAGGTTCTTCTCTAAGAGCGACAATGACTGTTAACAGTGGTCGTGGATATGTACCTGCTGATGAAAATAAAAAAGATAATGCACCAGTTGGAACACTTGCTGTAGATTCTATTTATACACCAGTTACAAAAGTCAACTATCAAGTTGAACCTGCTCGTGTAGGTAGCAATGATGGTTTCGACAAATTAACCCTTGAAATCTTGACTAATGGAACAATTATTCCAGAAGATGCTTTAGGGCTTTCAGCACGTATCTTGACCGAGCACCTTGATTTGTTTACAAATCTTACAGAGATTGCTAAGTCAGCAGAAGTGATGAAAGAAGCTGATACTGAATCGGACGACCGTATCTTGGAACGTACGATTGAGGAACTTGACTTGTCTGTGCGTTCATACAACTGTTTGAAACGTGCCGGTATCAACACTGTGCATGATTTGACAGAAAAATCTGAAGCAGAGATGATGAAAGTAAGAAATCTTGGACGCAAGAGTTTGGAAGAAGTGAAAGTCAAACTCATTGATTTGGGTCTTGGATTAAAAGATAAATAAAGGAGGAATAAATGGCTTACCGTAAACTAGGACGCACTAGCTCACAACGTAAAGCAATGCTTCGCGATTTGACAACTGACCTTTTGATCAACGAATCAATCGTGACAACTGAAGCTCGTGCTAAAGAAATCCGTAAAACTGTTGAAAAAATGATTACTCTAGGTAAACGTGGTGATTTGCATGCACGTCGTCAAGCAGCTGCTTTTGTACGTAATGAAATCGCATCTGAAAACTATGATGAAGCAACTGATAAGTACACTTCTACTACAGCACTTCAAAAATTGTTCTCAGAAATCGCACCTCGTTATGCTGAGCGTAACGGTGGATACACTCGTATCCTTAAGACTGAACCACGTCGTGGTGATGCAGCGCCAATGGCGATCATCGAATTAGTATAAAATCATCAATTTTGTTGAGTGTTATGATGATGGAGTCTTGTGCTCTTAGTCTAGCTCTGGTCTACCGCTAGGACTTATGTCCTAGCGGGAACACTCATCATAAGATGGTAAGGTAGACGCTTGTTTACGAAATTGTTTTTCACTTAAGAACAATTTCGTAAGCAGGCGTTTTTGAGTATTTTATTAAGAAATATGCTATACTATTGAAAAAGAAAATCAACAATGTTCATTTTTTCAAAAATATTCTATAAAGAACTTATGAGACTAGTGTTTTGTCACTCTCAAATTCTAAGCTAGTGAGTTGACAATAAAAAAACTTACCTAGGATAAGATTCTCTAATAGTTTCACCTTGTATAGTTGTTCGCTTTAGGTGATTTAGTTTCTCTGGCCCTTTTTCAGCCTATTTTTGTTTGGAATGGATATCGTGATTTATTGGAAACGGAGTTTAATCATGAAGGCTATAATTACAGTTGTAGGTAAAGATAAGTCTGGTATTGTTGCGGGTGTCGCATCGAAAATTGCAGAGTTAGGTTTAAATATCGATGATATTTCACAAACAGTTTTAGATGAGTATTTTACCATGATGGCAGTTGTTACCAGTGATGAAAAACAAGATTTCACTTATCTTAGAAGTGAATTTGAAACTTTTGGACAGACTTTGAATGTCAAAATTAATATTCAAAGTGCAGCTATTTTTGATGCTATGTACAATATCTAGGAGGAAGCATGGATATTAGACAAGTTACCGAAACAATCGCTATGATTGAGGAGCAAAACTTCGATATCAGAACCATTACTATGGGTATCTCTCTCTTAGACTGTATTGATCCAGATATCAATCGTGCTGCGGATAAAATATATGAAAAGATTACTACAAAAGCTGCTAATTTAGTGGCTATTGGGGATGAAATCGCTGCGGAGTTGGGCATTCCCATTGTAAATAAACGGGTATCAGTTACTCCAATTTCCTTGATCGGTGCTGCTACAGATGCAAAGGACTATGTCCTATTAGCCAAAGCTTTGGACAGAGCTGCAAAAAAAATTGGGGTAGACTTTATTGGTGGTTTTTCTGCCTTGGTACAAAAGGGTTACCAAAAAGGTGATGAGATTCTCATCAATTCGATTCCTCGTGCTTTGGCAGAAACGGACAAGGTCTGCTCGTCAGTCAATATCGGTTCTACCAAATCGGGTATCAATATGACTGCAGTAGCGGATATGGGGCGCATTATCAAGGAAACTGCTTCTCTGTCTGATATGGGTGCAGCTAAGCTGGTTGTATTTGCCAACGCGGTAGAGGACAATCCTTTTATGGCAGGCGCTTTTCATGGTGTAGGTGAAGCAGATGTCATCATCAATGTCGGGGTTTCTGGTCCTGGTGTTGTTAAACGTGCCTTGGAAAAGGTTCGTGGTCAGAGCTTTGATGTTGTTGCTGAAACTGTTAAAAAGACAGCCTTCAAGATTACCCGCATTGGTCAATTAGTCGGTCAAATGGCTAGTGAGCGACTTGGAGTTGATTTTGGAATTGTCGATCTGAGTTTGGCTCCAACTCCAGCAGTGGGTGATTCTGTAGCCCGTGTCCTTGAAGAGATGGGACTGGAAACAGTTGGAACTCATGGAACGACTGCTGCCTTGGCTCTCTTAAACGACCAAGTTAAAAAAGGTGGAGTTATGGCTTGCAACCAAGTTGGTGGTTTGTCTGGTGCCTTTATCCCAGTTTCTGAGGACGAGGGGATGATTGCTGCTGTGCAAAATGGCTCCCTTAATTTGGAAAAACTAGAAGCTATGACGGCTATCTGTTCAGTTGGTTTGGATATGATTGCCATTCCTGAGGATACACCTGCAGAAACAATTGCGGCGATGATTGCGGATGAAGCTGCTATCGGAGTCATCAATATGAAAACAACTGCTGTACGTATTATTCCAAAAGGAAAAGAAGGCGATATGATTGAATTTGGTGGCCTTCTAGGAACGGCTCCGGTCATGAAAGTTAACGGTGCCTCGTCTGTTGACTTCATTGCTCGTGGAGGGCAAATTCCAGCTCCAATCCATAGTTTTAAAAATTAAAAGGAAATTGAATCTGTTTAAGTTGAGTTTAAGGATAGACAGGTATACTATAATCATTAAATAAAGACCTCCTAACTTTATTTAATAGAAATCCTAACTTTTTCATAATAATCTCCTACAAAAGTCACTCCAAAGGGTGACTTTTGTTTTTTCTGATCAGAAATAAGCAGACTTGTATGCCCAAATTTGAGAAATTTTTGAAAAAAGATGATGATTTTAGAGTGAAAATAAGTCTTTTCATTAGCTAAACATAGGCTAAAACCTTGCTATTATTGGCTTTTTGAAAAATTATGGTATAATAGTAGTAGTTTTAATAGATGGAGTTGAATTTTGAAAAAACGCTTTCGTGTAAAAAAAGAGAAAGATTTTAATGCAATATTTAAAGAAGGGAAGAGTTTTGCTAATCGTAAATTTGTTATTTATCGATTAGAAAATAATGAACAGCATTTTCGAGTTGGTCTGTCTGTCAGCAAAAAATTGGGAAACGCTGTCATGAGAAATCAGATCAAAAGAAGAATTCGACATATTCTGATTGAACATAAAAATCAGCTGGTTGAAAACGTAGATTTTGTTGTGATTGCTCGAAAAGGTGTTGAAATCTTGGACTACGCGGAAATGGAAAAAAATCTACTTCACGTATTAAAGTTATCAAAGATTTACCAGGAAGGAAATGGGAGTGAAAAAGAAATTACAGTTGACTAGCTTCATGGTGCTTGCTTTGTTTGTGATGAGCGCCTGCACAGCTAGTGGTACGCCGAGTGAGATTACAGCGGAATCAACAGATTTTTGGAGTAAATTTGTTTATTTTTTTGCTGAAACCATTCGCTTTTTATCATTTGATACAAGTATTGGTCTGGGGATTATATTATTTACCCTTCTGATTAGAACGATTCTTCTACCAGTTTTTCAAATACAAATGGTGGCATCTAGAAAGATGCAAGAAGTACAACCACTGGTTAGGGAGTTGCGAGAACGTTATCCGGGACGTGATATGGAGAGTCGTACCAAGTTAGACCAAGAAATGCGTCAGTTGTTTAAGCAGCATGGCGTCAAACAGTCAGCTTCTCTGTGGCCAATCTTAATCCAGATGCCAGTCTTGTTGGCCTTGTTCCAAGCTTTGAGTAGAGTAGAATTTCTAAAAACAGGTCATTTCTTATGGATTAACCTTGGTGGTGTAGATACGACTTTTGTTTTGCCAATTTTGGCAGCTATCTTTACTTTCCTTAGTACTTGGTTATCCAATAAGGCCATGGTTGAGAAAAATGGAGCCATGACAGGAATGATGTATGCAATGCCAGTCATGATTTTCTTCTTTGCCATGTATTCACCAAGTGGGGTTGCCTTATACTGGGCGGTATCCAATGCTTATCAAGTGCTACAAACCTATCTGCTCAACAATCCATTTAAGATTATTGCAGAGCGTGAGGCGGGAGTACAGGCTCAGAAGGATTTAGAAGGTAAGAAGAGAAAAGCTCTGAAGAAAGCACAGAAAAAGAAAAAGTAAAAGTAAGGAGGAATCTTGTAATGGTATTATTTACAGGTTCAACGGTTGAAGAAGCGATCCAGACGGGATTGAATGAAATGGGAATTCCTAGAATGAAGGCGCATATTAAGGTCGTATCAAGGGAGAAAAAAGGATTCTTTGGCCTTTTTGGGAAGAAACCAGCGCAAGTGGATATCGAAGCTATTAGTGAGACAACTGTCGTTAAGGCGAATCAGCAAGCAGTCAAGGGGGTTCCTAAGGAAGTTAATGCCAAGAACGAACCCGTTAAGACTGTTAGTGAAGCAACCGTAGACTTAGGGCATGTTGTTGAAGCCATTAAGAAAATCGAGGAAGAAGGGCAAGGCATCTCTGATGAGGTTAAGGCTGAAATTCTGAAAAATGAAAAAGAAGCGAGCACGATTCTCCAAGAGACAGGTCATATTGCTATTCTAAAAGATTTGCTTCCAGAAGAGCCTAAAGAGCAGGAAGTAGTAGAACAAGAACAGAATGATGATTTAGAAAATCTAGGTTTGAAGATTGAGCCGACCTACGATATTGACCAGGTTGTTGAAGAAGTGACTAACTATGTTCAAGGTATTATTGATGATATGGATGTTGAGGGAGCAATCTCAAGCACTTCAAATCGCCGTTCTATCAATATGCAAATTGATACTAATGAACCAGGTCGTATTATCGGTTACCACGGGAAGGTCTTGAAATCTCTCCAACTCTTAGCACAGAATTATCTCTATAATCGCTATTCAAGAACCTTCTATATTACCATCAATGTTAATGACTATGTAGAGCACCGTGCGGAAGTTTTGCAGAGCTATGCACAAAAATTAGCTACACGTGTCCTAGAAGATGGTCGTAGTCAGGTGACAGATCCAATGTCTAGCAGCGAACGTAAAATTATCCATCGTATCATCTCACGTATGGAAGGTGTCACTAGTTATTCAGAAGGCGATGAACCAAATCGCTATGTCGTTGTTGATACAGAATAAAATAGAGAATCAGGGCTTCCCTGATTTTTTGCTAGCTAAGGGAGGTTAATCCTATGTTGAATACAATGAGAGACTATCTAGCTTTCTCTGGTTTGCAGTATCAAAAACCAGAGAAGGCAGGACAAGATGCAGAGAAAATGCTTTATTTGAGGAGTAAGGGACAGGAAGCTAGGAAAGCTTTTACAGAACTGGCAAAGGCTTTTCAAGCAAGGCATCCAGAATGGATACTGCAAAGATCGAGTCAGTGGATGAATCAAGCCCAACGTTTGCGACCTCATTTCTGGGCCTATTTGCAGCGTGAGGGAAGAGTGACAGAACCTATGTTGGCCCTTCGTTTGTATGGAAGCCCTTCTGATTTTGGAGTTTCACTAGAAGTGAGTTTTATTGAACGTAAGAAGGATGAGCGAACATTAGACAAACAAGCCAAGGTTTTAGAAGTTCCAGTGGTAGAAGGGATTTACTATCTAGTCTACTCAAATGGAGAAAGTCAAAAGATGGGGGCTACTGAGGAAAATCGCCAAGTTTTAAGAGAAAAAATCGCCCATCAGGAAGTCCGCAAAGTTTTAGTAAAGGCAGATGTTCCAGTGACAGACGAACAAATTCTAGGCAAGTTTTTAGATGAATTAGATAAAATTTTTGAAAAATTAATGCTGTACTATCAAGCGACTAGAAATTAGCCTAGTCGGCTGAGTCATTTTATAGTAAATTGTTTTATTGCTATTCTATCTGTTTTTTCATATAATAGTAGAATAGGATATGTGATAAACTTATCACCTCAAAGAGAAAGGAAATTCTATGTCAAATCTATCTGTTAATGCGATTCGTTTTCTAGGTATTGACGCTATCAATAAAGCCAACTCAGGTCACCCAGGGGTGGTTATGGGAGCTGCACCGATGGCATACAGCCTATTCACTAAAGAACTTCGTATCAATCCAGCCCAACCAAACTGGATTAACCGCGACCGTTTCATTCTTTCAGCTGGTCACGGATCAATGCTTCTTTATGCCCTTCTTCACCTTTCTGGTTTTGAAGATGTGAGCATGGATGAAGTGAAGAACTTCCGTCAATGGGGCTCTAAAACTCCAGGTCACCCAGAATTCGGTCATACAGCAGGGGTTGATGCAACAACAGGCCCTCTAGGACAAGGGATTGCGACTGCGACAGGTTTTGCACAAGCAGAACGTTTCCTTGCAGCCAAGTATAACCGGCAAGGTTATAATATCTTTGATCACTACACATATGTTATCTGTGGAGATGGTGACTTGATGGAAGGTGTATCAAGTGAAGCAGCTTCATACGCAGGTTTGCAGAAACTTGACAAATTGGTTGTTCTCTATGATTCAAATGATATCAACTTGGATGGTGAGACAAAAGATTCTTTCACAGAAAGTGTCCGCGATCGTTACAATGCTTATGGTTGGCATACAGCCTTGGTAGAAGATGGGACAGACTTAGAAGCTATTCAAGCAGCTATTGAAGAAGCTAAGGCTTCAGGGAAACCATCTTTGATTGAAGTAAAAACTGTTATTGGTTATGGTTCGCCAAACAAACAAGGAACTAATGCCGTACACGGTGCTCCTCTTGGTGCAGACGAAACTGCTGCAACTCGTCAAGCTCTTGGTTGGGACTACGAACCATTCGAAATCCCAGCAGAAGTTTATGCTGATTTCAAAGAAAATGTTGCGGACCGAGGTGCATCAGCATATGAAGCATGGACAAAACTAGTCGCAGATTACAAAGAAGCTCATCCAGAACTTGCTGCAGAAGTGGAAGCAATTATCGAAGGACGCGATCCAGTTGAGGTAACTCCAGAAGACTTCCCAGCTTTAGAAAATGGCTTCTCTCAAGCAACTCGTAACTCAAGTCAGGATGCTTTGAATGTAGTGGCTGCTAAATTGCCAACCTTCCTTGGCGGATCAGCTGACCTCGCTCATTCAAATATGACTTACATCAAAACTGACGAACTTCAAGATGATGCAAATCGCTTAAATCGTAACATCCAATTTGGTGTTCGTGAATTTGCAATGGGTACAGTCTTGAACGGAATGGCTCTTCACGGTGGACTTCGTGTTTACGGAGGAACTTTCTTCGTATTCTCAGACTACCTTAAAGCAGCAGTTCGTTTGTCAGCCTTACAAGGTCTTCCTGTAACTTATGTCTTCACACACGATTCAATCGCAGTTGGTGAAGACGGACCAACTCATGAACCAATTGAGCACTTGGCAGGTCTTCGTGCGATTCCAAACCTCAATGTTTTCCGTCCTGCTGATGCGCGTGAAACTCAAGCAGCTTGGTACCTTGCAGTGAATAGTGAGAAAACACCAACTGCCCTCGTCTTGACTCGTCAAAACTTGACTGTTGAGGAAGGAACAGACTTTGATAAGGTTGCGAAAGGTGCTTATGTTGTCTATGAAAATGCTACAGACTTTGACACTATTTTGATTGCAACAGGTTCAGAGGTTAATCTGGCTGTTGCAGCTGCTAAAGAATTGGCAAGTCAAGGTGACAAGGTGCGCGTGGTTAGCATGCCATCTACAGATGTCTTTGATGCGCAAGATGCAGCATACAAAGAAGAAATCTTACCAAATGCTGTCCGCCGTCGTGTAGCAGTCGAAATGGGAGCGACTCAAAACTGGTACAAATACGTTGGTCTTGATGGAGCAGTTCTTGGTATTGATACCTTTGGAGCTTCTGCCCCAGCACCAAAAGTTTTAGCAGAGTTTGGCTTTACAGTTGAAAACCTTGTAGAACTTGTGAATAACTTGAAATAATTTAGAGGCATATTGCTAAAAAATCGAGGTTGGGAATTTTTGTCCCAGCCTCTTTCTTGATATAAAAGCATGGCCTAATCTTGTAAAAACACTTAAAATTTGTTATAGTAGTTTTATCTGAATTACAAAGGAGTAAAAATAATGGGTGGGAATTTAACATTTTTGATTATGCTTGTCTTGATGTTGGGCTTGATGTTCTTCATGCAACGTTCTCAAAAGAAACAAGCGGAAAAACGTATGGAGAGCCTCAATAAGCTTCAAAAAGGCTACGAAGTAATCACTATTGGTGGTCTCTACGGTACAGTCGATGAAGTAGACACAGAAAATAGAACAATTGTTCTTGATGTTGATGGCGTATACCTAACCTTCGAACTAGCAGCAATTCGAACTGTTTTGCCAGTCAAAGAAGCTGTGACACCTGAAGGAGCAGTTATCGAAGACGGCAGTGCTATTGAAGAATAAAACGGGGTGGATCTCATTCCCGTTTTTCTATAAGTGAGAGGAAGAGTAATGAAAAAAATTGCTTTTGTCTGTCTTGGTAATATTTGTCGCAGTCCTATGGCGGAATTTGTGATGAAATCCTTGACCGATAAGTATGAGGTTCAAAGCCGAGCGACTTCTTCCTGGGAACATGGCAATCCGATCCACAAAGGGACACAAGAAATCTTTCGAAGCCATGGCGTTCCTTATGATACTTCGAAAACTTCCCAACAAATTTCTAAAAATGACTTTGAGTATTTTGACTATATCATTGGTATGGATGAGTCTAACATTGCTGACTTATATCAGATGTGCCCGCAAGATCAACAAGATAAGATCCAAGCGTTTGCATCTGAAAGCATTCCAGACCCATGGTATACAGGTGATTTTGAAGAAACTTACGATCGGATTTCAACTGGTTGTCGAGCTTGGTTAAGTCGCTTAGAAAATGAGAGTGAAAATGGAAAATATAAAGAAACTCTATGAAAAATACAGTGTCTATTTGACACGCTCTAGACTAGAAATTGCGACAGTAATCGTCATTGTTGTCTGCGCAGGTTTAGTATTTCTGACAAATCTTCCCAAGCAAGGAGTTCTCAAACTGGATGGGGATACCATTGTTTACGATGGAAGCCTAGTTCGTGGTAAGATGAATGGTCAGGGAACTGTTACCTTTGCAAACGGTGATAGATATACTGGAGAATTCAGTAACGGAGCCTTCAATGGTAAAGGCACCTACCAAGCCAAAGCAGGCTGGGTATATGAGGGTGATTTTGTAAATGGCCAAGCTGAGGGAAAAGGAAAATTGACTACTGAACAAGAAGTAGTTTATGAGGGAGACTTCAAGCAAGGTTTGTTCCAACAAGCACAGTAACCTCCTCCTAGAAGGAGGTCTTCTTTTAGAGTATAAGAAAACGCTTACATGGAAGCGAAGGACATTTCCAACCTCTCTTTACAATTAAGTTTGTGAAAAATAAAACTTTTTTAAAAACATTCACAAACTAGTGGCTCAAAAGCATCTGCAAAAGGGTGTTTGACATCATTTTCACAAACAAACAAAAAAAGTTTGTGAAATGCTCATGAAACTGTTTACAAATTTTAAAAAAAGAGTTATAATAAACTTGTGAAAAAATTAACAAAGGACTTACAATCCTTGAAAGCTATGGAGGAAAATATGGCTGATAAAAAAACTGTAACACCAGAAGAAAAGAAACTCGCTGCTGAAAAGCATGTCGATGGTTTGGTGCAAAAAGCTTTAGTTGCCCTTGAAGAAATGCGTAAACTCGACCAAGATCAAGTCGATTATATCGTAGCAAAAGCTTCAGTTGCAGCACTTGATGCTCACGGAGAATTGGCTTTACATGCCTTTGAAGAAACAGGACGTGGAGTATTTGAAGATAAAGCAACTAAAAACCTATTTGCTTGTGAGCACGTAGTAAACAACATGCGCCACACTAAAACAGTTGGAGTTATTGAAGAAGACGATGTGACAGGATTGACTCTTATCGCTGAACCAGTTGGTGTTGTTTGTGGTATCACTCCAACAACTAACCCAACTTCAACAGCAATCTTTAAAGCGTTGATTTCATTGAAGACTCGTAATCCTATTGTCTTTGCATTCCACCCATCAGCTCAAGAATCATCAGCTCACGCGGCTCAAATCGTTCGTGATGCAGCAATTAAAGCAGGTGCTCCTGAAAACTGTGTACAGTGGATTACTGAACCATCTATGGAAGCAACTAGCGCATTGATGAACCACGAAGGTGTTGCAACAATCCTTGCAACAGGTGGTAATGCCATGGTTAAAGCTGCATATTCATGTGGTAAACCAGCTCTTGGGGTAGGTGCCGGAAACGTTCCAGCTTATGTTGAAAAATCAGCTAACATCCGCCAAGCTGCTCACGATATCGTAATGTCTAAATCATTTGACAATGGTATGGTCTGTGCATCTGAACAAGCGGTTATCATTGATAAAGAAATTTACGATGAATTTGTAGCAGAGTTCAAATCTTATCACACTTACTTTGTAAACAAAAAAGAAAAAGCTCTTCTTGAAGAGTTCTGCTTCGGAGTGAAAGCAAACAGCAAAAACTGTGCTGGTGCAAAATTGAACGCTGACATCGTTGGTAAACCAGCAACTTGGATTGCAGAACAAGCAGGATTTACTGTTCCAGAAGGAACAAACATTCTTGCTGCAGAATGTAAAGAAGTTGGTGAAAACGAGCCATTGACTCGTGAAAAATTGTCACCAGTTATCGCAGTTTTGAAATCTGAAAGCCGTGAAGATGGTATTGCCAAAGCTCGTCAAATGGTTGAATTTAACGGTCTTGGGCACTCAGCAGCCATCCATACAGCTGATGAAGAATTGACTAAAGAATTTGGTAAAGCTGTTAAAGCTATTCGTGTTATCTGTAACTCACCTTCTACTTTCGGTGGTATCGGGGACGTTTATAATGCCTTCTTGCCATCATTGACACTCGGATGTGGTTCTTACGGACGTAACTCAGTTGGGGATAACGTTAGCGCCATCAACCTCTTGAACATCAAAAAAGTCGGAAGACGGAGAAATAACATGCAATGGATGAAACTTCCTTCAAAAACATACTTTGAACGTGATTCAATTCAATACCTTCAAAAATGTCGTGACGTTGAGCGTGTCATGATCGTTACTGACCACGCTATGGTAGAGCTTGGCTTCCTTGATCGTATCATCGAACAACTTGACCTTCGTCGCAATAAGGTTGTTTACCAAATCTTTGCAGATGTAGAACCAGATCCAGATATCACTACGGTTGAACGTGGTACTGAGATTATGCGTGCCTTCAAACCAGATACAATCATCGCTCTTGGTGGTGGATCGCCAATGGACGCTGCTAAAGTAATGTGGCTCTTCTACGAGCAACCAGAAGTGGACTTCCGTGACCTTGTACAAAAATTCATGGATATCCGTAAACGTGCCTTCAAATTCCCATTACTTGGTAAGAAGACTAAATTCATCGCGATCCCAACTACATCTGGTACAGGATCTGAAGTAACTCCATTTGCCGTTATCTCTGATAAAGCAAACAACCGTAAATACCCAATCGCTGACTACTCATTGACACCGACTGTGGCAATCGTAGACCCTGCTTTGGTATTGACAGTTCCTGGATTTGTTGCTGCTGATACTGGTATGGACGTATTGACTCACGCGACTGAAGCTTACGTATCACAAATGGCTAGCGACTACACTGATGGTCTTGCTCTTCAAGCTATCAAACTTGTATTCGAAAACCTTGAAAGCTCAGTTAAGAATGCAGACTTCCACTCACGTGAGAAAATGCATAACGCTTCAACAATCGCTGGTATGGCCTTTGCGAATGCCTTCCTAGGTATTTCTCACTCAATGGCTCACAAGATTGGTGCGCAATTCCACACAGTTCACGGACGTACAAATGCAATCTTGCTTCCATATGTTATCCGTTACAACGGTACTCGCCCAGCTAAGACAGCTACATGGCCTAAGTACAACTACTACCGTGCAGATGAGAAATATCAAGATATCGCTCGTATGCTTGGACTTCCAGCTTCTACACCAGAAGAAGGGGTTGAATCTTTTGCAAAAGCTGTTTACGAACTCGGTGAGCGCGTAGGTATCGAAATGAACTTCAAAGCACAAGGTGTTGACGAAAAAGAATGGAAAGAACATTCACGTGAATTGGCCTTCCTTGCTTATGAAGACCAATGTTCACCTGCAAACCCACGTCTTCCAATGGTTGACCATATGCAAGAAATCATCGAAGATGCTTACTATGGTTACAAAGAAAGACCAGGACGCCGTAAATAATTGATTATCAGCCAAAACCGAGGGGAACCTCGGTTTTTTATGGTTAGAGAGTGTATTTTCATAAAAAACTGCAAGGATGAGAGTCAGATGCAAGGCTAAGTAAAGAAATGAAAATATTACCAAAGCTTATCAGAAAAACAAGGCCAGCGCTTGCAATTAAACTCAAATAGTTATATAATAGGTTTGTTGAAAGGTGATTTGTAGTGATTCAAGTTACTCTTTTCACAATAAAATTTTCATGATTTTCATAAGGAGGAAATCACTAATGGTAGTTAAAGTTGGTATTAACGGTTTCGGACGTATCGGTCGTCTTGCTTTCCGCCGTATCCAAAACGTAGAAGGTGTTGAAGTTACTCGCATCAACGACCTTACAGATCCAGTTATGCTTGCACACTTGTTGAAATATGACACAACTCAAGGTCGTTTCGACGGAACTGTGGAAGTTAGAGAAGGTGGATTTGAAGTTAACGGTAAATTCATCCGTGTTTCTGCTGAACGTGATCCAGAACAAATCGACTGGGCTAACGACGGTGTAGAAATCGTTCTTGAAGCTACTGGTTTCTTTGCTAAGAAAGCAGCTGCTGAAAAACACTTGCACCCAGGTGGAGCTAAGAAAGTTGTTATTACTGCTCCTGGTGGAAACGACGTTAAAACAGTTGTATTCAACACTAACCACGATGTTCTTGATGGTACTGAAACAGTTATCTCAGGTGCTTCATGTACTACAAACTGCTTGGCTCCAATGGCTAAAGCTCTTCAAGACAACTTTGGTGTTGTAGAAGGATTGATGACTACTATCCACGCTTACACTGGTGACCAAATGATCCTTGACGGACCACACCGTGGTGGTGACCTTCGTCGTGCTCGCGCTGGTGCAGCAAACATCGTTCCTAACTCAACTGGTGCTGCTAAAGCTATCGGTCTTGTAATCCCAGAATTGAACGGTAAACTTGACGGATCTGCACAACGCGTTCCAACTCCAACTGGATCAGTTACTGAATTGGTTGCTGTTCTTGAAAAGAACGTTACTGTTGATGAAGTGAACGCAGCTATGAAAGCAGCTTCAAACGAATCATACGGTTACACAGAAGATCCAATCGTATCTTCAGATATCGTAGGTATGTCTTACGGATCATTGTTTGACGCAACTCAAACTAAAGTTCTTGACGTTGACGGTAAACAATTGGTTAAAGTTGTTTCATGGTACGACAACGAAATGTCATACACTGCACAACTTGTACGTACTCTTGAATACTTCGCTAAAATCGCTAAATAATTCTTGAGTTGATAGAAAAGCAAGGCCAACAGGTCTTGCTTTTCTTATATGGAAAAATGGATGACGCAATCATCCATTCTTTTTTAATTCTTTTTCAAAAGTATCTGAGAGGACAGTGAAGCTTAATTTCTCTAGAGTAAGCGGATGTGTGAAGGAAAGTTTATAGGCGTGGAGCATGAGTCTACTTGTTTTTGAATTTGGATTGTAGAGGGGGTCGCCGAGAATGGGGTGATTGTGGTGGGAAAGATGGACCCGAATTTGATGCGTCCGTCCGGTTTTTAGCTGACAACGAACCAATGAAGTACTATCTTTGAACTCTTTTAATCGAGTCACATGGGTTTCGGCATACTGACCATTTTTAGGATCAACAAGACGTTTTCGACGATCATGGCGATCACGACCAATTTTATCACGGAAAACAAGTTCTTTTCTTCCGACCTTACCAGCCACTAGTGCCCAGTACTCTCGAGAGATTTCTTTTTTTTCCAATAAACGATTGAGAATGGGGAGGATGAAGGGATTCTTAGCAAAAAGCACTAAACCACTTGTTTCCATGTCTAGTCTATGAACCACATAACAGGTTTGCCCTGTGTAAGCTGTCACGTGATTGAGGAGGGCAATCTCATCAGGTTGATTCCCGTGAGTTTTCATCCCCTCAGGCTTGTTGACAACGATTAAATGTTGGTCTTGGTAGACTTCTTGGACAAGATTTGGGTCTCCCCAAGGGATTTCCTTACTAGGATAGTCATCAGAATCAAAAGTTAACTGACATTCATCGCCAGGCTTAATGATTTGATGCCAGTGAACTTGTTCTTTGTTGATGAGAATATTCTTTTTAGTCCTCAGGAAATGACGGATTTTTCTCGGAATGAGTAGTTGCTCCTCTAGGAAAAATTTGACGGTCATTTCAGGCAAAGAATCCGGAATAATAAAGGTAAATTTCATACAGATATTGTAACAAAAAATAACCTATTTGGACAGAGAAACTAGCTAAATTCTTGTCTTCCTAAGGGGAAGATGATAAAATAAACGCATGAAATTAGATAATCTATTTGAAAAATTCCTTTCTTTGTTTAAGAAAGAGGAGAATGAAACTCCAGAAGCAAAAAATGATGACACTTATAAAGAAGAAAGAGCGACGAGTAACTTGCGACGGTCAAGAGGAGACCGAAAGAAAGCAGGACAAGTCGGATCAATTCGCAAATTTTGGCGTCGCTACCATCTGACGAAAATCGTCCTTATCCTAGGACTTAGTGCCAGTTTATTCGTTGGGGTCTATCTATTTGCCTTGGCTAAATCAACAAATGTTACAGATTTGCAAAATGCTTTAAAAACACGAACTGTCATCTTTGACAGAGAGGAGAATGAAGCAGGGGCCTTATCGGGGCAAAAGGGAACCTATGTTGAGCTTGCTGATATTAGCGAAGATTTACAAAATGCAGTCATCGCAACTGAGGATCGAAGCTTTTATAAAAATGATGGTATTAACTATGCTCGTTTCTTCATGGCAATATTGACGGCAGGGAGATCGGGTGGAGGTTCTACCATTACTCAGCAGTTGGCAAAAAATGCCTATTTATCTCAAGATCAAACTGTGCAGAGAAAGGCAAAAGAATTCTTCCTTGCTTTGGAACTAACCAAAAAATACAGTAAAAAAGAAATTCTAACCATGTATTTGAACAACGCCTACTTTGGTAATGGAGTTTGGGGTGTTGAGGATGCAAGTAAAAAGTATTTTGGGGTTTCAGCTTCACAATTAACTCTTGATGAAGCGGCTACTCTAGCGGGAATGCTTAAAGGACCGGAATTATACAACCCTTTAAATTCGCTTGAAGATTCCACTAATCGTAGGGATACTGTTTTGCAAAACATGGTTGCAGCTGGATTTATTGATAAGGATACTGAGGCAACATCAGCTAGTGTTGATATGGCTTCTAGGTTGCAGGATACTTATGAGGGGAAAATATCAGATTACCGATACCCGTCTTATTTTGACGCGGTTGTCAATGAAGCGGCTGAAAAGTATAACTTAACAGAAGAAGAAATTGTGAACAATGGCTATCGAATTTATACAGAACTAGATCAGAATTACCAGGCTAATATGCAGGTCATTTATGAAAATACTTCTCTGTTTCCAACAGCCGAAGATGGAACACATGCTGAGTCAGGCAGTGTCGCCTTGGAGCCAAAAACAGGAGGCGTACGAGGAGTTGTAGGCCGTGTAGCTGGTGATGATAAAACAGGTTTCCGTAATTTTAACTATGCAACTCAGTCAAAAAGAAGTCCAGGATCTACTATTAAACCTTTAGTGGTTTATACACCGGCGGTTGAAGCAGGTTGGGCCCTAAATAAAGACTTAGATAATCATACTATGCAATATGATGACTATAAAGTAGACAACTATGCGGGAATAAAGACATCTAGAGAAGTGCCGATGTATCAAGCCTTGGCTGAATCTCTAAACTTGCCTGCAGTAGCAACCGTTAAAGAACTAGGTATCGATAAAGCTTTTGAGGCAGGAGAAAAATTCGGCCTCAATATGACTAATGTCGACAGAGTACTCGGAGTTGCCCTAGGTGGTGGTGTGGAAACCAATCCGCTTCAGATGGCTCAAGCATATGCAGCATTTGCAAATGAAGGGATAATGCCTGAAGCTCACTTTATCACCCGAATTGAAAATGCTAGCGGACAAGTGATTGCAAGTCATAAAAATACTCAAAAACGAGTTATTGACAAGTCAGTTGCCGATAAGATGACTAGTATGATGCTAGGAACCTTTACAAATGGTACAGGGATCAGTTCGTCCCCAGATGACTACGTCATGGCTGGGAAAACAGGAA
This sequence comes from Streptococcus infantis, assembly GCF_047460875.1. Taxonomy (GTDB): domain Bacteria; phylum Bacillota; class Bacilli; order Lactobacillales; family Streptococcaceae; genus Streptococcus; species Streptococcus infantis_AA. Next base: position 94,772 of record NZ_JASHFI010000009.1, read on the forward strand.
CGACAGAAGCGGCCTTCAACCCAGAATATACAAGTGATCAATGGGTTATTGGGTATACCCCTGATTTAGTGATTAGCCACTGGCTCGGTTTTCCAACGACTGATGAAAATCACTATTTAGCAGGTTCTACTTCAAATGGAGCTGCTCATATCTTTAGAAGTATGGCGGAAACAATCCTACCATATACTCCGGGTAGCACTTTTACAGTAGAAAATGCCTATAAGTTAAATGGTATTGCGCCAGAAAATACACGTAAACAAACAGCAAATGATACTAGTGCGCAGTCGGATGATATATTAGCAGATATTCGTGGACGAGCACAGAATTTGGTTGATGAAGCAGGAAAAGCAATTTCAGATGCTAAGATTAAAGAAAAAGCACAGACGGTTTGGGATACTATTGTAGACCTTTTCCGCTAATTTATATAAAAGATGAGAATATGAAATTCTTGTCTTTTTTATTGCTAGTTTCTACAATAGAGTTAAGAAAGACAAGATAGGAAATGAAATGTATCTTTCCACTTTTTACGGTTTGATTTATTCTATAGTAGAAAAAAACAAAAATACTATTTTCTAGAGTACAACTATACAAAGGTCGCAAATCTCTTCTCAGGGAGTTAGAGCTAGTCTTCAAAGACTGGTGAAAAAAAGTTTCAAAAAGGTGTTGACAAGTAAGAAAAAGTCGGTATAATAGTAAGAGTTGAAAATAACAACTCCGGTCCGTTGGTCAAGGGGTTAAGACACCGCCTTTTCACGGCGGTAACACGGGTTCGAATCCCGTACGGACTATAGTGTATTGCAGATGAAACACTGGATGAAAAAAGTTAAAAAAAGTTTCAAAAAAGTGTTGACAAGAGATGGCGACTGTGATATACTAATATAGTTGTCACTTGAGAGAGATTGAGTGACAAAGACCTTTGAAAACTGAACAAGACGAACCAATGTGCAGGGCACTACAACTGAAGTTGTAGTACTGAACAATGAAAAAAACAATAAATCTGTCAGTGACAGAAATGAGTGAGAACTCAAACTTTTAATGAGAGTTTGATCCTGGCTCAGGACGAACGCTGGCGGCGTGCCTAATACATGCAAGTAGAACGCTGAAGGAGGAGCTTGCTTCTCCGGATGAGTTGCGAACGGGTGAGTAACGCGTAGGTAACCTGCCTGGTAGCGGGGGATAACTATTGGAAACGATAGCTAATACCGCATAAGAGTAGATATTGCATGATATCTGCTTGAAAGGTGCAATT